>CALWLV010000128.1 GCA_944381595.1 uncultured Roseburia sp. | reverse complement strand
ATCTTTTCTGCCACAACAGGCGAATTATTATCTTCAACCGTTTAATGGGGTGTGATTAGAATGTTTAGATAATTTTAATTTATCTGTTGTTTTTTTGTATTTTTCAAAATATTTGTGCAAATAGTCTATTGAATAGAAAGTGGAAATTTGTTATAATTGAGACGAGATAAATGAACGTGAGTGCTTATATCATTTATTATAAAAGTCCGGTTTCGAATATGTGTGAGTATAGCCCGCAGCAATTCATAAGGCTTTTATATTTCATGATGTCTTTGTCGACGGACATCATACGTTTCTTATAACAATCTATACAACAACTTTAAATTTTAAAAAAAGGAGGAATATCTTTATGAAACAGAAAATTTTAATTATTCTTTTGTGCCTAACTTTTTCATCCTCTGTATATGGGGCGACATTCTTATTGAATGCAGATCAAAGCGAATTCAAATTTTCACCAGTTTTAAGAGAAAAAACAAACCGTTATAATTATGCAGCCGTTACGCTTACAAAAGGTCCTGTTCTGCAGCGATGCACGTTGGATGTCTATGTGGAGCAAACAAACAATAGTGCTCATAGGTCCTATACTGGTACATTTTATACAAACGGAACGAGTCAGCTTCGATATCCGGATCCTTTTGATTCATCAACTTATCACGGAGCGAAGTTTAAACTTTTCGCAAAAATTCGTCGGGGCGATTACATCATGTCAACATCCGTTGAGGGCGACTTTACCCCATAATACAGATTGAACAGATTGAAACAGCCGGCATTCATATTTTATGATACCGGCTGTTTGGAGAGGAGGTACAATATGAAAAAAGGGGTGTTGATTCCTATATTTTCCTGTGTATTTTGCACATTTCTGACTGGCTGTATGCGTACAGACGTGCCCACCGACACTTCTTCCGGTACAAAAACAGAGGCTGAAACACAGGAGCTTGTCTGGGAAGAGTCCCATGTGAGCGGGGAATTGAAAGAGAACCTGATTCTGGATGCCAATATTCCGGAGACAGTGCCCGCCACTGCAGGTTCCTATCTGATATCCGGGAAAAAGGATAATGGTTTCGAAGAATTATTTGAACAGTGCGTGGATACTTTGTATGGTGCAGATGTGACCATTACAATGAAAGATTCTCCCGATGACGACGCAGATATAAATACTACCGTGCATGAAACAGCGGCAGATTATAGCTCAAAAGAATATGATGCTGATTATTATCTGGGTGATTTACTGGAGGTGTACCTCCCGGATTATGATCATAATGATTATGACAGGGAAGTGATAGATGCCAGCGTCAACCGCTTTCTGGAGGTGTTTGCAGATATTATTCCTGCCAACATTACCAGGCAGTATACTGTGATGCATTTTAATCAGGCATTTTACGAAAATACGGAGCAGTATGGGGAAAGCATTACGAGCCACTGGAAACACGAAGATTATTACCTGGTCAGATTCTATGCAGAGCCGGAAGAAAACATCTTCTACAAAAGTTGGCCGGAACTGACTTTTGCTGCCATTCCGGGAGAAAAAGTAGAAAACGAACTAACCACCCTGATGGAAGATCGTCATTATTTTTCTAATACAACACAGCGAATTGAGTTATTGATTTATCCGGATGGACAGATTTTCGGTATTCAGATGAATAATAATTTGGAAATTGGAGAAAAGATTCGTGAGGAAGCAATTCTTGGTGTGGAGGATGTAATTGAGTTACTGAGAAAAAAATACGAAAAGAGATACTTATTAAAATCAATTACAATTTCCGACATTGAACTCCAGTACCAGTGCTTTATGGCAGATGAACTGGACGAATCCGGTAATCGCGATACTTTCCTTGCACCTGTCTGGGTCGTAAAATATCTGGAGGAAGGTCAGTCCGTATTTTATACCTATATCTTTTCTGCCACAACAGGCGAATTATTATTTTCAAGCGTGTGAGAGGGGGATTTTTATGTGTTTCATTCCATTTTTTAAGCGGGCTCTTCTTAGCCGGCGGTTTCTTGTCGCAGTACTGCTGATTGCATTTCTACGGATTCTGGATCTTTTCCCGGCGGCATGGTCCGGTTCTTATACAGTGGTATCCCTTTATTCCCTTGCAGGAACTACGATGATGAACCTGGTGGCATTTCCGATTTCCATCCTGCCTTACAGCGCCTGTTTCTGTGAGGACCGCCAGTCGAATTATCTTCTTCTGATTCGCTCAAGGATATCCACAGGAAGCTATTGCCTGCATACGGTTCTTGTCTGTGCGTTAAGTTCTTTTTTGTGCGTGATGCTGGGAGAATCCTTAAGCCTTTTGTTTTTCGGTACATTTTTAGACCTGGCAGATAGCTTTGATTTTTCAAATACCAACCTGGTCAGTCTGGCAAATGGTCACAGTCTGCTCTACCTTATGGAATTTGTCTGCCTACGCAGTCTGCGGGGAGCTTTCTTTGCACTGACTTCCCTGGCGGCATCCGCATATACGAAGAATAAATTTGTCATTTATTCCCTGCCGCTTCTTTTGTACTTTTTCTTTATGAACGCAGGATATGGACTGGGTCTGCCGGATTCCGTAAACATTACCATGTATAATTTTCCTTTATTTGGACCATCAAAAGAACTTCTGAGCATGGCTTATACCTTTATGTTTACCATATTTATCGGAATCTTTGCAGGTTTGCTGTTGAAAAATCGAGTGAGGAGGGAATATTGATGAAAATAATTCAGTTATTGAAACAGGATTTGCACTGTGTATTCAGAAGTCCGAAAGTGATGATTGTTCTTCTTCTGACTGTGTTCTTTCTGATGGATTTTTCAAGGGATTTGCGCGGCATGTGCGAACTGTATCAGACAGGGGTATCACCCTATATTTATATCGTATATCTGACTACATGGAGAGGTCGATTATTTATCACTCTGCTGATGCTGATACTGGTAAGTGACGCACCTTTTTATAATGGTTCGGAGATATTTCTGGCAGTAAGAGTCAGTAAATATCAGTGGCTTGCAGGTAAATTTTTGTTAATCGCCGCTCTGTCAGCCATTTATCAGATTGTACTTATGATTATTTCTGTACTTGTATTTCTTCCTTATGTGGGTATAAGCAGCCAGTGGGGAGATATTATCGAAATGTATCTGGAACAAGGTGAAAACATGATTACTGCAGACGGCATAGCAAACATGGGGAATTTGCTTGAGAATTCTCCTGTAAAAGTGATGTTTATGCAGTTTATACTGATGGTTTTATTTGGAATTTTAGTCGGTATGTGCATTCTGATTTTAAACGGCATCTTCAGGAATTCCGTAGGAACCGTATTACTGGGAATCATCGTTTCGGCGGATGCATATATGACAGATTTGAATTTCTATATTCCAATGCCGGAATTAATGACAATCCTTCCGTCTTCCTGGCTGAATCCCTGTGACTTTTTCGGAACATCCGGGATGTCTTTTGGGAAAAGCTGCCTGTACATGACAATTATGATTGTGCTGCTGATTCTGGTTTCTATCGCAGTAACAAAGAAAAATTATCTCAGTGTAGCAGAAGGAGGGAGTAAAAAATGACGGAATATGCAATTACAGTTGATAAACTGGTGAAAAAATATGCAAAAGCCACCGTGCTGGAGAATATCAGTATAAAATTTGAAAAAGGTAAAATTCATGGAATCATCGGAAGAAATGGTTCCGGCAAAACGGTGCTGTTGAAATGTATCTGTGGAATCACACCGATTACACAGGGTGAAATTATGGTAAAAGACAAAAAAGTCGGGGTAAACAAGATTAATACGGAAGATGTTGGCGTGATTATTGAATCCCCAGGATTTATTGATGGAATATCCGGATTTAAAAATCTGGACTTCTTATATCAGCTCACTCATCGGCGGAATAAGGAAGTAATCGAAGGGGTCATGAGAAAAATGGAACTGGACCCAAAATCGAGAAAAAAGGTTGGCTCATATTCCCTTGGAATGAAACAACGACTCGGTATCGCCCAGGCAATTATGGATGATCCTGATATCTTACTTCTTGACGAACCGACAAACGGACTGGACCGAAATGGTGTTGAGAAATTTCACAAACTCCTGCTGGAATTTAAGGCGGAGGGAAAAACGATTCTGATTGCAAGCCATAATTCAGCAGATATTGAATTGTTGTGTGATACCGTCTGCGAATTAGACCACGGACATCTGGTAGTAAATGAATAAAAACTATGTTGCCTTTTTATTTACTTGATATTCTTTTTGTGCTATACTTAACTTTAACTTTTACTTGCTGTAGCACAGCGGAATGGAGGAATTATGACAATACAGGAACAGGCCGCATTAATGAAACTGGATAGTTCAAAAATGGCTGCAACTTCAACAGAACAACGTAACAATGCCTTACAGGCAATTATCAATGCTCTGCTTTCTAATAAAGACGCAATCATCCGTGCTAATGAAACAGACCTTTCCATTGCAGAAGAAAATGGAATTGAAGCCCCGATTCTAAAACGTCTGAAATTTAATGAAAGTAAATTGAACGACGTCATCAAAGGAATTCAGGATTTAATTAATCTGCCGGATCCTTTGGGCAAAATGCAAATGAAGCGGGAGCTGGATGAAGATTTACTTTTAATCCGGGAATCTTGTCCAATCGGAGTAATTGGTGTGATATTTGAAGCCCGCCCGGATGCTATGGTACAGATTTCTACCCTTTGTATCAAAAGCGGAAACTGTTCTATCTTAAAAGGAGGCAGTGAAGCCCTGCACACAAACAGGGAATTATTTCAGACAATTTACCATGCTGCATTATCTGCAGGACTGCCGGAAAATTGTCTTATGCAGGTAGAAGCAAGAAGTGAAATCACGGAATTGCTGGAATGTCACCAATCGATAGACTTACTGATTCCAAGAGGTTCAAACTCCTTTGTTCAGTATATTATGAATCATACTAAGATTCCTGTTATGGGACACGCAGATGGTATCTGTCATATTTATGCGGATAAAGACTTAGAGTTAGAGAAAGCAATCAAAGTGATTATTGATTCGAAAACGCAGTACACTGCTGTCTGCAATGCTACCGAAACTTTATTAGTTCATAAGGATATTGCAGAAAGACTTCTTCCTCCACTAAACAAGGCTTTCAAGGAAAAATCCACTGAAGTTCGGGGAACTGCTGCAGTTCAGAATATTATCGACTGTGAACCGGCCACAGAAGAAGACTTTAAGACAGAATACCTGGATTTGATTATATCCATTAAAATTGTGGACAATATACAAGAGGCGATAGAACACATTAATAAATATGGTTCTCACCACACAGACTGTATTCTGACGGAAAACGAAGAGGCAGCGCATACTTTTATGCAATATGTGGATTCCGCCGGAGTCTATCAGAACTGTTCTACCCGTTTTGCCGATGGATACCGTTACGGATTTGGCGCCGAGGTAGGAATCAGCACTGGAAAACTCCACGCCAGAGGACCTGTAGGACTGGAAGGACTGTGTACCTACAAATATAAATTATTTGGAAACGGAAACATTGTTGCAGATTATGCAGAAGGTAGAAAATCATTTCATTTTAAAGATTTGATGTAAAAACGGGAAGGCAAATGCCTTCCCATTTTTTATTCGCACGCTTCTTGCTACATCACTTCTTTATAAAGAACACTGATAATTTTCGCCGCTTCGTCCAGACCTAACTTATGACTGTTCAACATGACATCATAATTATCAATATTGCCCCATTTCTTTTTTGTAAAAAAATTATAATAGGACTTTCTCTGTTTATCTGTTTTTCTTACAAATGCACGTGCCTTTCCCTTATTCACATGATTTGTATCCATAATTCTCTTCACTCTTTCTTCAAAAGGTGCCGTAATAAATACCTTCAGAATATCCACATCCTCATCTCTTAAAACGAAATCACCACATCTTCCGACAATGACAAAATCCTCTTTCGCCGCAATCTGTTTTAACACATCACTCTGAAGCTGAAATAACATCTCTGTCGCAGGACGTTCTGGTATCACATTCTCATTTCCTTCGTATAACAACTTGTAATAAAATCTATTGGTTGCTTTCTCATCTGATTTATCCAGGGAATCTGATGTGATGCCACCATATTCTTTCGCCAATTCCAATAAGTTACTGTCATAAAAAGAAATTCCCAGCAATTGTGCTACTTTTTCTCCTATAACCTTTCCGCCGCTTCCACTTTCCCTGCTAATACTAATTATCTTATGCCGCATAACGACAACCTCCTTCTCCTTCATGGCATGCTCTGTCAATGAATTCTCCTGCCCTTTCGCTTAACATTGTTATCGCTTCCGTCCGCTAACTCATCTAAATATTTCTCGATGTCTGTTAGTCTGTCTTTCGAAAGAGTATACTTCATTGTTTTCCCATCCTTTCGTCCGACAACCACTCCGGTACCACACAAAATTTTCATATGGTGAGATAATGTTGGCTGTGTAATATGCATTTTTTTCAAAATGCTGCATGCACACTTTTCTTCTCCGCGAAGGAGCTGCAAAATTTTCAAGCGATTTTCATCACTGAACGCTTTAAAGACTGCTGCTGCTTCTTTATTATCCACTTATTCCGCGCCTCCAATTATTAAGTTTTATATACTAATAATTATAATAAAAATCAGGAATTTGTCAACTTATTGCATAATTTTTTTCAATTTGATTGATAATATCATTTTAATTTTCTTAGATAATCATATTTCAAAGTCAAATCATTTTTCTGTATGAGACGGTTGATTTTATCGTTCAT
>CALWLV010000127.1 GCA_944381595.1 uncultured Roseburia sp. | reverse complement strand
ATAAATCAGGACATACAAAATCATACATTTGAACAGTTGTATCTTCTTTATGGTGCAGAAGGATATTTGAGAAAACAGTATCGGGATCGTCTTCGACAGGGAATTTGTGGGGAAGACATGATGAACTATTCTTATTATGAAGGGAAAGGAAAAAGTGCAGAAGAAATTATTGCCACAGCAGATACCATGCCATTTTTTGCAGAGCAACGACTGGTGGTAGTGGAGAATTCCGGTTGTTTCAAAACAGCAAATGAGAAACTTCTGGAGTATCTGTCTCACATTCCGGAGACTTCCATATTGGTTTTTGTGGAAGAAGAGGTAGATAAACGTGGAAAAATGTTCAAAAGAGCCAAAGAAGTGGGCTATGTGTGTGAATTGGCAGAACAGACGCCCGCAACACTGGGAAAATGGGTATCATCCATGGTAATATCCCAGGGAAAACAGATGGACAGGAATGCAATTGATTATTTTCTGGCAGTAACAGGAACAGATATGAACATGATTCATTCTGAGTTGGATAAATTGATTTCTTATGTAGGCTCCAGGGAAGTGATAAGCAGAGATGATATAGATGAAATCTGCTCTGTTATGACAGTATCGAAAATATTTGACATGGTGGATGCCATGGGGAATAAGGACCGAAAAAAGACGCTGACTTTGTATTATGATATGATAGAAGTCCGGGAACCACCAATGAGAATTCTGTATATGCTGGCAAGACAGTTTCGAATTATGCTGGAAGGAGGAGAACTGCAGAAGAATGGTTTGAATGCAAAGGAAATTGCAGGAAAGCTGGCACTGGCTCCTTTTGTAGTGAATAAGGCATTAAAGCAGGCGGAAAAATTTAAGACAAAAGATTTGAAAAGTGCTTTAAATGAATGTCTCCAGATAGAAACCGATGTGAAAAATGGAAGGCTGGAGGATAAAATCGGGGTGGAAATGATTTTACTAAAATATGGATCTTCATAAAAAAAGTCCCGGCATATGCCGGGACGAAAAAAGACTTAAGCCATTTTGTTTACTGCAACAGCAAGACGAGAAACTTTTCTGGCAGCATTATTCTTATGGTAAACACCCTTAGACTGTGCCTTTAAAATTTCTGTTGTAGCATTCTGTAAAGCTGTTGTAGCAGCAGCCTTATCACCAGCAGCGATAGCAGCTTCTACTTTTTTCACAGATGTCTTAACTTTAGACTTGATAGCCTTATTTCTTGCTGTTCTGATTGCAGTTACTTCGATTCTTTTCTTTGCTGACTTAATATTAGCCATTTCTTTTCCTCCAATTACAAATCCACTTGTTAGTTATATGTAAGTCTTTGAGAGAGATCAGACCTACTGTTACAACGTTTGCATACTAAGAACAATGCGGACAATGCAAACCTGAACATATTTTAGCTTATGGGACCAGTTGTGTCAAGTCCCTTTTTTCTCAAAAACTAATTGACAGTAATCATTTTTATGCGTATACTTGTGGTGTATTGTCAAAAGAGAAAGACAGTGTATGGTCAATAAATACTGGAGGTATATTGATATGGTGTTAAACAAATTTGTCATTGTAGGACAGTCGAATACAGGAAAATCTTGTCTTTTTGATCAGGTTGCAGAGGATATGAATTTAAATCCCATAGGATTCCGTATGAAGGATTTTACGATTGAAAATCAGTTCCGGGGATATTACATTCACAGTATACTGAATGTAGAGGGATTTCATAACAATATACCAATACAGACATCACTTCGGAAGGGGAAACTCAGGGTTCAGCTCAAAGAAGTGTATGATACTTTTGGGGTGGAATGTCTGAAGAATGTGTTAAAGGCCGATAAGGAAGAGTATAATTGCATTGTTTTGGATGAACTGGGAAGGGGAGAAGATACGTCTCCGGAGTTTGTAAAATATATTAAGAAGATTCTGGATAGTGATAATCTGGTGTTTATTCTTATGAAGAATATCAATAATGTAGTTACTTCTGAAATTAAGCAGCGCAGAGACATTCTGTTATATGATTTAGACAATATGTCTCAGGATGAAGTGCTGTTAAATATAGAAGATAAACTGAAAATATAGTGTCAAGGTAGGTAAATCGCACCATGGAAATATTAGGAACAGGAAGTTATCTTCCGGAAAGAGTCATTAGCAATGATGATCTTTCAAAAATTGTGGAAACCAATGATGAATGGATTGTATCCAGAACAGGAATCAAACAGAGACGGATATCCGACGGAGAGACTACATCCCAGATGGCTGCAAAGGCGGCGTTAGAGGCATTGAATGATGCAGGAGTAAAACCAGAAGAAGTAGAGTTGATTTTGCTTGCAACCATGACGGGAGATGAGGCGATGCCCAATACTGCATGTAAGGTACAGCAGGTGATTAATGCTGTGAATGCAACCTGTCTGGATATTAGCGCTGCATGTACCGGGTTTGTATTTGCGTTAAATACAGCCAATGCATATCTTTCATCCGGGATGTATCAGAATGCGCTGGTGATTGGTGCAGATACCGTTTCTAAGGTTATTAACTGGTCGGATCGCGGTACTTGCGTTTTATTTGGAGATGGTGCAGGAGCTGCATTTGTGAAAGCAAATTCTGAGAAGGCATATGTCTCCATGACTGGCTCAGATGGTGCTCAGGGAGATGTGCTGCAGGCAGGAAAGATTTCTTTAAGCAATCTTCTGATGCAAGGAGAAGTAAGTGTAGAGCCGGATGATTATTATATGACTATGAATGGTCAGAAAGTATTCCAGTTTGCAGTCAGGAAAGTTCCGGAGGTTGTACGTCAGGTGGTTGAGAAGGCAGGAGTATCTATGGACGAAATTGATTATTTCCTGTTGCATCAGGCAAATGTGAGAATTATAGCATCGGTGGCCAAACGTCTGGGTGTTCCTGTTGAGAAAATGCCTGTGAACCTGGATAAATATGGAAATACTTCAGCGGCCAGTGTAGCAATCCTTCTTAATGAGGTAAGAAGAGAAGGAAAATTGAAAAAGGGAAGTAAAGTAGTAATAGCCGGGTTTGGAGGCGGACTGACTTGGGGAGCTTCTTATATAGAACTATAGGAAACATAAGAAATCATAAGAGAAAGAATGGAGAAAGAAAAAATGAATATTTGGCATGATATTAATCCCGACAGAATTACACCGATGGAGTTTGTCGCTGTTGTGGAAATTCCAAAGGGAAGCAAAAAGAAATATGAATTGGATAAAGAGACAGGATTGATTATGTTGGATCGTATTTTGTATACATCAACCCATTATCCGGCAAATTATGGATTTATTCCCCGTACATACGGAGATGACAAAGATCCATTGGATGTGCTTGTTTTATGTTCCGAGGCGTTACAGCCATTGACGCTTGTAAAATGCTATCCAATTGGCGTTATGAAGATGCTGGACAATGGAATGGGGGATGAAAAAATCATTGCCATTCCGTACAATGATCCAACTTATAATTCATATACAGATATTAAGCAGCTTCCTCCTCATGTTTTTGAGGAAATCAAACATTTCTTTGCTGTATATAAGGATTTGGAAGGCAAAGAAACCAAGGTGGATGAATTTGGAGGACCAGAGGAAGCTTTGAAGATTATAGAAAACTGTATAGGTAATTATAATATGAAATTCGGGCAGAGAGCCCCATATTAGGACCCATAAGGCTGTCTGAAAAGACAGCTTTTATTGTACCAGACAAAGAAAACAATGAGGAGGCAGCATATGGCTTTAGAGGTGAAAGAGTTAGTAAAAAAATATGGAGACAGAACGGTAGTGAATCATTTAAGCTTTCGGATGGATCATCCGGGAGTGTATGCACTGTTGGGAACAAATGGAGCAGGTAAAACAACCACTCTTCGTATTATGCTTGGTATGTTGGCATATGATTCCGGTGAGGTATTGTGGAATGGTAAGAATTTGGATCCGTTAAAGGTAAATCTGGGATATCTGGCGGAGGAAAGAGGATTGTATCCAAAATATACATTGATGGATCAGCTCCTTTATTTTGCAAAACTAAAACATGTGCCGAGGGAAGAGGCGAAAAAGAGAATTCGCTATTGGGCAGAACGTCTGGAAGTGGAGGAATATATCTATCCGGAAACCAAAGTAAAAGGAAGAAAGCCAAAAGAAAAAACAGCGGACCAGCTTTCGAAAGGAAATCAGCAGAAAATTCAGCTAATGGCAGCGCTTCTGTCAGAACCGGAGCTGGTGGTATTGGATGAACCTTTAAGCGGATTGGATCCGGTGAATTCAGATCGATTTAAATCCATTATCCGGGAATTGATGGAAAAAGAAGTATATTTGATTATGTCAAGCCATCAGATGGAAACCATAGAAGAATTCTGCAGTGATATCACAATTCTGAATCGTGGAAATGCAGTGCTTCAGGGAGATTTAAATCAGATTAAGAAGAGCTATGGACGCGTCAATATGATGGTGAAATGCGATGGAAATATTGAACCATTGATTGCACAGTTTGGACTGAATGTAATAAAGAAGACTCCGGATGGATATCATATCCGGGTGACCGGGGAAGAACAGGCTATGGCATTTTTGCAGGCTATGGTACAGGCAAAGATTCCGGTAATTCGTTTTGAGCTGAGAGAGCCATCTCTGCATGAAATTTTTGTAGAAAAGGTGGGTACAGTGAATGAATAAAGAGATGTTTTTTGGATGGAAAGAGGTCTGTGCCTTTTCCTACATCCAAACAATGAAAAGCAAAGCCATGAAGGCTATGCTGGTGATTATATGCCTGCTGATTTTATTTGCACTTCCGGTGGTGACCTTGATTCAGTCCGGGCATGAGGAAGAGAAGACAAACATAAATACGGTATATATTTCGGGAAATGACGAAAAAATTGCACGTAAATTCGTTACTTCTTATTCCGGGAATTATGAAAATGTGCAGGCGGAATGGATATCACAGACGGAGATGGAAGAGAAGAAGACAGCGTTGGAGAATGATAAAAATGCCGATTATGTCCTGATTGATATCAAATGTGAGAGCAATATGGATTCTGAGGACTATGGACTGGAATTTGAGAGTTTCTATGGTGCAGAATCAGAGATAACGAAAACAGATCTTCAGAATTTTTCAGAATATTTGTTGGGAGAGAAAGAACGTTTTCTTCTTTCAAACAGTGGTCTGGATGAAACAGAGATGGCGAATCTCTTGAGAAAAAATCAATTCCAGATTCAAACGGTAAATGCAGATGGAACCATGAACCGTGTCAATGAAGGGCTGAATCAAATGGAATATGCCGTGGTATATGCTTATCTGATGGTAATCATGTTTGCAGTGATTATTGCAGGTTCAAAAGTAGCTGAGCTGATTGTGACAGAGAAAACATCCAAAGTGATGGAATATCTGCTTACCAGCATCAAAGCGCTGGCATTGATGTTTGGAAAAGTGATTAGTACTCTGCTTATTGTACTTACAGTCATGGCAGCCTTTGCATTATCCTTCCTGGGCTCACTGGTGCTGAATTATGTGATGACAGGTGGAGAAAATGGCTTTTGGCCGCAGATATTGCGAGATGTGAAGGATGCGGGGATTATTCAGGCTTTTTCACCAATGCAGATTCTGGTTGCAGTGGGAATTGTTTTCCTTGGATTTTTGTTTTATGGATTTATCGCAGGACTTGCGGGAGCTACCGTTGGTAAGGTGGAGGAATTATCAGAAGGATTGAAACTGTTTACATTTGCAGTTATCATTGGTGCTTATCTGGTTATTGCATACATCATATATGCTTCAGCTGGTGGAGAGACAGGAATGTTTTCATATCTGGTCTATTATTTGCCATTTTCTTCCGTATTTCTCGTTCCAATCTATTTGATACTTGGCAAAATATCTCTTCAGACAGGCATCATATCTATGGTGATTCTTGCAGTATCTACTTTGCTGGTATGGTTTTTTGTGACAAAAGTATTTGAAAGTGTGCTCTACCATAATGGAAGTGTAGTCAAGTTGAAAGAAATATTGGAAATTTACAGAAACAACAAAAGAGAGCGAAAGAGTACGGAGGTGAACCATGAAAAATAAAGAAAGAGGAATGTTTAGCGGATTTTCTTCTGTATTCTCGTTTACAGCAGAGCAGAATATGAAAGCAAAGGGATTTCGTTTTTCCAGTATTGGAATTGGATTGTTCATTTTTGCAATCTGTGCGGCACTTTCTGTGATTATGGCGGTGATGCAGAAACCGGATGAGGCGGGTGAGAAGGAAGAAGATAAATATGGCATTGAGGAAAATCTTGGAGGAAATGCAGAAGAAGAAAAACGCATGGATACCATTGTGGTGCTGAATAATGCCGGACTGTCAGAGAATATACTCACGGATTTTGTAAAATTATGTGGATATGAAGATATGGAAGTTGTGTACAGCGATTTGAAAATTAACGGAGAGTACAAAGAATTTGCAGAATATTGTACCGGAAATTATAAAAGCTCCATAGGTTTGCAGATTGATGTGGATGAGGAGAATCAGCTTACATTTTCCTATCTGATGTTTCCAAATACAAAAGTATCCGGAGAATTTGTAAAGGGATTTGCCCAGTCTTTCGAATTATATTATAATGATATGAAGTATCTGGAAATGGGTATTGGTGAGACAGAGATTGAAATATTAAATTTGCCTGCCGGAATCACGGTTACAGAAACAGGAAAAGATATGAAAGAAACAAATCTTACCCTGGCGCAAATCTTTATTCCGATGGTGTTCTCCCTGCTGTTATTTATGATGACTTGCCTGTATGGACAGTCGGTAACAAAAGTTGTGATGTCAGAGAAAAGTTCCAAATTGATGGAAATGCTGCTGACTTCTGTTAAGCCATATGCCTTGATTTCCGGGAAAGTTCTGGCGATTTCAGTCACGGCTATAGTACAGATGGCAGTATGGATTTTGCTGGGGGTTCTGGGATTTTTCGCCGGAGATGTCATGGCTCAGGCTATTTATCCCGATTATCACAATATACTCTTTGAAATCGTGAATATGATACAGAAAACCAGTACAGGATTTTCCGCCAGTGTGGTTGTTATTGCAATCCTGATGACGGTCATTGGATTCTTTATGTACTGTGTATGGGCCGGATTGATTGCGTCTGTTGTGGATAAGGTGGATGATGTTTCCACTGCCATGGGATTGTTTCAGATACCGGTTATTTTGGGATTTTTCATCTCTTATTTTGGTTCGGCAGCGGAAATGAATGGACTGATTAAAGTATCCGAATATGTTCCTGTGGTATCTCCGTTTGTGATGCCGGCTGATTTGCTGGTGGGAAAGGCGTCCATGGCGGAAGGAATAATCTCTTTACTGGTTCTTATCGTGTTTACCTTTGTCTTAGTGTTTGTGACAGGAAAGTTATATAAAAACAAAGTATTTCATAGAAAATAGTGAAAGTACTCTTGACTTTGCGTTGGTAAGGTGGGATACTTAAAGTATAAACTTAGAAAAGTATGGAGGTGTTATTATGGGAATTTATTATGGAATTAACAGCAACTATGCCAGTATACTGTTCTCCTCCTTAAATACTTCAAATACTTCTAATGGCATTGGAGGAATGACAAGTCTGTTGCAGGATTATGCCAGCATTCAAAACGGTTCCTATGGAAAATTGTTGGAGAAGTACTATGCACTGAATGATGACTCTTCTGATGAGGGAACTTCTTCTGTGACCGACCCGATTTTGTCCACATCCAAAGATAGCGTGAAAGAATTAAAAGCCATGGAGGATGGTGCAGAGGGGTTGAAGGAGTCGGCGGACGCACTGATAAAATCCGGCACAGGATCTGTATTTGAAAAAATCAGTAAGGAAGACGAACAGGGAAATGTAATAAGAGGATACGATACCGATAAGATTTATACGGCGGTAAAGGAGTTTGTATCTGATTATAATGAGGTGTTGGAAGCGACAGAAGACGCCAACACATCTTCGATTCGTTTGAATCGAAAGAGTATGATAACGGTCACACAGGCCAATGAATCGGTTCTGGCCTCTTTGGGAATCAGTGTTGCAACGGATGGAACACTTTCCGTGGATGAGAAGAAGTTCAAAGAAGCCGATATGTCCATCGCAAAATCCTTATTCCACGGAACAGGTTCCTATGCTTATCAGATATCTGCAAAAGCATCCATGATTGATTATCATGCACAGACAGAGCAGAGTAAGTCCAATACATACACCAGGACAGGGAATTATTCTTATAATTATTCTCAGGGATCTTTATATGATAAATTCTTTTAAAGATTTATAAAATTTATATTGTATATTTGGAGATTTTTGTGTATAATAAAACAGTTTTTAAACAGACATTTTTGAGAAAAATGTCTAAAAACTGAATACGGATAATCAAATGCAACAACAAAAAAGCTTGACAAACATCTATACATTTAATATACTTTGAATGTCAAACTTTTTGATCCAGAATATGTAATTATTTAAAGGAGAATATGTTATGTTAGAAAAGATGAAGGAAATTGTGGCAGAACAGTTAAGCTGTGATGCTTCAGAAGTGGAATTAACAACTAATTTCAAGGAAGATTTAGGTGCTGATTCATTGGATTTGTTTGAATTAGTTATGGCATTGGAAGAGGAATACGATGTAGAAATTCCACAGGAAGATTTAGCTTCTATTAACACAGTAGAGGATGTTATTAACTACTTAAAAGATAAAGGCATTGATGCATAAAAACAAAGTGGCTGTTGCAGAGTTTATTTGCAACAGCCAAATATATATATGGATAAAAACGATAAGGTAAATGGAGGATTTTATGAGCACAGCATTTATTTTTCCTGGACAGGGTGCACAGGTTGTTGGTATGGGAAAAGATTTTTATGAAACGTATGAAGTGAGCAGAGAGGTGTTCGATCAGGCATCTGAACTTTTAAACCTGGATATGAAACACATCTGTTTTGAAGAAAATGAGGAAATAAATATCACAGAGTACACACAGGCTGCTTTGCTTACAACTTCCATCGCAATGTTAAGAGTTTTGGAGCAAAAAGGAATAAAGCCGGATGTATGCGCCGGATTGAGTCTCGGAGAATATTGTGCCATGGTGGCCTCTGAGGTTATGAGTTTCGAGGATGCAGTAAAGACGGTACGTGAGAGAGGAATCCTCATGCAGGAAGCAGTTCCGCTTGGGGTTGGAGCTATGTGTGCAGTCATTGGACTGGATAATGATGTGATTCAGGAAGTCTGTGATGGCATAGAAGGTGTGTCTGTGGCGAATTTTAACTGCCCGGGACAGACTGTCATCTCAGGAAAGAAAGAGGCTGTTGAAGAAGCAGCAGATAAATTAAAGGAATCAGGTGCGAAGCGTTGCATGATGTTAAATGTAAGCGGACCATTTCATTCTTCTATGTTAAAGGAAGCAGGAGAGAAGCTTTATGATGTGTTGCAGGATGTGGAATTAAACGAGAAATTTACCATTCCATATGTGACAAATGTGACTGCTGAATATGTGACAGATACAAAGAATATAAAAGAATTACTGAGAGATCAGGTATCTTCTTCTGTCAGATGGCAGCAGTGTGTAGAGCGTATGCTGGAAAATGGGGTAGATACCTTTGTGGAAATTGGACCGGGCAAGACACTTGCCGGTTTTATGAAGCGGATTAAGAAAGATGTGACGATGATTAATATTCAGTCAGTAGGAGATATTGATCAGGCGGTAGAGCAGCTTTTACATAAATAAACGTGATATGGAGGAGAAACGAGTGTTCGAAGGAAAAGTGGCACTGGTGACAGGAGCCGGAAAAGGAATTGGTTGTGAAATCATTCGGGAACTGGCACGAGGTGGTGCAAAGTGTGTGGTAAATTATGCGTCTTCAGCTGCAGGAGCAGAAGAAGTAGTGAAAGAAATTGAAGCCATGGGTGGACAGGCTTATGCCTATAAATGCGATGTTTCAGATTATGCCCAGGCAGAGCAGATGATTGCAGATGTTCTGGATAAATATGGAAGAATTGATATTTTGGTAAACAATGCAGGAATCACCAAGGATAATCTGATGTTAAAGATGACAGAGGAAGATTTTGATGCAGTTTTAAATGTAAATTTAAAGGGAGCATTTCACTGCATGAAGGCAGTGACAAAGCCGATGATGAAGCAGAGATATGGCAGAATTATCAATATCACCAGTATCGTGGGTGTGATTGGAAATGCCGGACAGGTGAATTATGCAGCTTCTAAGGCCGGCATGATTGGAATGACCAAATCTGCAGCAAGGGAACTGGCATCCAGAAATATTACGGTGAACGCAGTTGCACCGGGATTTATTGAGACAGATATGACAGAGGTATTGCCGGACAGCGTGAAAGAACAGTTGCTTTCACAGATTCCGATGAAGAAACTGGGACAGACGGCAGATATTGCCAATGCAGTATGTTTCCTTGCAGATGAAAAAGCGTCATATATTACCGGACAGGTGCTTCAGGTAAATGGCGGAATGGCGATGTAATACCAAGGGAAAGGAATATAGAATATGAGCAGAAGAGTAGTAGTTACTGGAATGGGAGCTGTTACACCAATTGGTATTGGTGTGGAGAATTTCTGGAAAGGTGTGAAAGAAAATAAAGTTGGAATTCAGCTGATTGATCGGTTCGACACCACGGAATTCAAGGCGAAGGTAGCGGCACAGGTAAATGATTTCAATGCAAAGGATTATATGGATGCGAAGTCTGCCAAGAGAATGGAGAAATTCTGTCAGTTTGCAGTAGTTGCTGCAAAAGAAGCTTTGGAGAATTCAGGACTTGATATGAGTAAAGAAGATCCGTATCGTGTGGGGGTTTCTGTTGGATCCGGAATTGGAAGTCTGGAACAGGCAGAAGAAAACACTTTGAAATTAAAGGAAAAGGGACCGGGAAGAATCAATCCTTTGCTGGTGCCTGAGATGATTACTAATATGGCGGCAGGAAATATTTCAATTGCACTGGGTGCCAAGGGAAAATCCATCAATGTAGTCACAGCTTGTGCCACAGGAACCCATTCCATTGGAGAAGCATTCAGAAGTATTCAGTGTAAAGATGCAGATGTGATGATTGCAGGTGGAACAGAAAGCTGTATTACTCCTCTCGGTGTAGGCGGATTTGCGGCATTAACAGCACTTAGTACTTCAACAGATCCAATGAATGCCAGCCGTCCATTTGACAAAGACAGAGATGGGTTTGTCATGGGAGAAGGAGCCGGAATTGTGATTTTGGAATCCCTGGAGCATGCATTGGAGAGAGGTGCAAACATTTATGCTGAAATTGTGGGATATGGTGCAACATCGGACGCATACCATATTACATCACCGGCAGAAGATGGATCCGGTGCTGCAAGAGCTATGACCAATGCAATGGAGGAGGCTGGAATTACTCCTGATATGGTGGATTACATCAATGCTCATGGAACCAGTACCCATCACAATGATTTGTTCGAGACAAGAGCAATCAAGCTTGCTTTTGGCGATACAGCAAAAGATGTAAAAATCAGTTCTACCAAGTCCATGGTTGGACATCTTCTGGGAGCAGCAGGTGCTGTGGAATTCATTACCTGTGTGAAGTCCATCGAAGATGGCTATGTACATCCAAATATGGGATTAAAAGAATCCGATGAGGAACTGGATCTTGATTATGTAAAGGATGAGGGAATTGAGATGGAAGTAAATTATGCCCTCAGTAATTCACTTGGATTTGGCGGACACAATGCTACTGTTCTTGTGAAAAAGTATACAGCATGAAGATAGGAGAGAACAATGACCATTGAAGAAATCAAGGAATTAATTAAGGCTGTCTCTGATTCAGAGATTACAACATTTGAATATGAAGATGACAATCAGACCATTCAGTTAAAGAAGGATACCGTAAAACAGGAAATTATTCACGCAAATCCGGTAACAATGACTTCTCTTCCG
>CALWLV010000126.1 GCA_944381595.1 uncultured Roseburia sp. | reverse complement strand
TCTGCTGTTCCTGTTTTTCCTGCAATAAGATATCCGTCGACCGCAGCACTCCTTCCGGTACCATAGTCCACGCAGCCACGCAATCCTTCTTTAATCACATCCGCTGTATCTTTTGTCACAGTCTGTTTTACCGGCTGTGTTTCTACATTTTTTACAATGGAACCATTACTCTTAACAATCTGTTTTACCACATGTGGTTCGTAGTAATATCCTCCATTTATAATGGAAGAAAAGGATGATGCAATTTGAATCATCGTCGCATTGGCACCCTGTCCGAAGGAGTTAACCATCAAATCCACTTCCGTCATAGTACTTGGATCAAATAACAGGTTTGCACAACTGGATTCTCCCGGAAGATCAATTCCTGTCCTGGAACCAAATCCAAATTTTCGGATATAATTACTAAATACCGAAACACCTTCCAGTCTGCCTAGCTGCATCATGGCATCATTACAGGAAAAAGCAAGTGTCTGAGCAGTTGTAATAACTCCATGTCCGGATCTCTTATGACAATGAATTCGTTTTCCCGGTGCATAATCTTCACCGCCATCGCACAAAAATGTACTATCCTTGCTAATCAATCCCTGTTCCAATCCAATGGCAACCGTCACAGGTTTAAACGTGGAACCCACTTCAAAGGTATCACTAATCACACCATTTCTCCAGATTCCATTTAATGCATTTTGTTTGTCTTCCTCCGTCATTGCATCAATCTGTTCCTGTGTATAATATCCGGTCAAATCTCGTGGATTATTCAAATCAAAACTGATATCACCCGCCATGGCAAGTATTTCCCCATTATTGGGGTTCATCACAATAACACCCATTTTTTCCGGGGTATACGTCTGTTTCCATTGTGCAATGTATTTTTCTACAATGGTTTGTACATTGAAATCAATGGTAGAAATAATGGTATCGCCATCGGTGGCTTCTTTTGTGATTTTTTCCATAATATTATCACTGTTTACATATCCATATTCCCGTCCGTCTACACCATTGAGTTCTTCGTTATAGTACTGTTCAATTCCCCAGTTTCCAACATTTCCCGCCACCGTAAAGCCAATGACATGACATGCAAGTCTGGAAAAAGGGTATTTCCGCTGATACTCACTTTCAAAAGTAACACCCTTTACATTTGGATGATTATCGGTGTCATTGGAGATTGCAAGAAAATCTTTGATTTGATCATAGGACAACTGCTTTTGATATACCAGATAACTTTTCGTACTGTTCTCCTGAATCAGCTGGGTCAGTTCTGTTTTATCATATCCAAAACATTGATTCAGTGCTTCCAATGTCGGTTCGAGAAAATCCGGATCTTCCAGAATTAATTTCGGATCCAGAATAAGATTGTATACCTTAATACTGGTAGCTAAGGTCACTCCATTCCGATCCAATATATCTCCTCGTTTAAATGGAAGCACTGTACTATTATAATTGTTTTGCGCAAGCACTTTTACCGTATATTCATCGCCATGAGTCTTGTTAATATTAAGTATGACTACACTTAATCCGAACAACATCACAATCAAGGCACAAAAAAATACTGCAGCCTTCTCACTCATTTTTCTTGTAAATACGGGTGGAATGCGCCTTCCTTTTTGTTTTTGTTTTTGACTCATATTTACACTCCATGGCCGGAGAATTTTTATTCTTCCGGCACATCTGCATACTGGTTCATAAATTCATCTACATGTTTCTCAAAATATTTTACCTGGTCTTCATTTGCCATAACCATACCAAGTTCATTTGTAGCCACATCAATAATACGATTAATATCAATATAAGCATCAATCTCATAGGACACAGCGTCATTTTGGGATGCCTGGACCTCAATTTGAGACTTCAATGTATTGATGTTCGATTTTTTTTCTGCTACATCTGCCTGAAAATTCAGATACTGCACTGCAAGCAATGCGATTACGACAACCATACAAGCCAGAAATAATACATACCCTAATCCCATGGATTCGGACTGCATAGAAAGATATCTTGCTCTTGTGCTTTCCCTCTCCATTTGTCTTAACTGTTTTGGACTAAGCTGTTTCTTTCTTCTATTACGTCTGACCGGTGCCGGAACTTCTACCTCTTCATATCTTCTTGCCGGTGCAGCATTCCCTCTTACATAATTTGTTTGTCTTCCTCTATTGGTACCCTTTACCCTTTTCTCCGTTCGTGTTTCATATTCTACTTGTCTGGCAGCATTGCCCTCTGTATAAAAATCATATATTTTTCGTTCCATTTTTTTCTTCCTCTCTTTTTTATCCTTCGCCCTTTTCAAATATCCTTAATTTTGAACTTTTAGAACGTTTATTTTCTGCTATTTCCTCTTCTGTAGGTATCACCGGTTTTCTTGTGATTACCCTTCCTTTTGATGTTCTTCCACATACGCATACCGGAAAATTTTTCGGGCAAATACATGGATCTTCGTTTTCCTTAAATTTCTTCTTTACAATACGATCTTCTAAAGAATGGAACGTAATGATGCAAATTCTTCCTCCCGGATTCAATAAATCAATCATTTCGTCTATGGATTCTTCCAGTACTTCCAACTCCCTGTTTACTTCGATACGAATTGCCTGAAAAGTACGTTTGGCAGGATGTCCACCCACCGCTCTTACCTTCGCGGGAATTGCTGCCTTAATAATATCTATCAGTTCGCCTGTCGTTTCAATTTCTTTCTTTTGTCTGTCTGCCACAATATGCTTTGCAATATTTTTGGCAAATTTTTCTTCTCCGTAATCTCGGATCACTCTGTATAATTCCATCTCTTCATAGGTATTTACAACATCCTTCGCCGAAAATGTACGACTCTGATCCATTCTCATATCCAGAGGTGCATCTTCTCTGTAAGTAAATCCCCGTTCCACCGCATCCAGCTGATAGGAGGAAACTCCGATATCCAGCAGTATTCCGTCCACTTTCTCTATCCCAAGTTCCTGCAATACCTGCTTCATCTGACGATAGTTACTTTTGACACAGTCAATCTTCAATTTTCCTTTGAAAACATTCAATCTTTCTGTGGCTGCTGCCAATGCACAGTCATCCTGATCAATCCCTACAAATCTTCCTTTTTCAGAAAGCCTGCTGCATACTTCATAAGCATGACCTGCTCCACCCAGTGTACCATCCACATAGATTCCATCCGGTCTGATATTTAACCCTTCGATGGTCTGCTCCAATAGTACCGGTTTATGATGAAATTCCACCACAGCACCTCCTCTCGATTATCAGATTCCTAAATCTGCCATATGTTCTGCAATCTCATCCATATCATCAAAAGTGGAATTCTCCTCCAGTCTTTCCGGATTCCAGATTTCCACCCGATTTCCCACCCCTATCATAGTAACGTCTTTCTCAAGTCCCGCTGATTCACGCAAGGACGCCGGGATGAGAATTCTTCCCTGCTTGTCCACATCCGGACTCACAGCACCACGCAGAAAAAATCTGGCAAATTGTCTCGCCTTTTTATCTGTCATCGGGAGTGTATTCAATTTCCCTTCAAACTCTGTCCACACTTCATTTGGGAACACAAAAAGACATCCGTCAAGTCCCTGGGTCACAACAAAATTCTCCCCCAGTGCTTCACGAAGCTTTGCCGGTACGATTAATCGACCTTTGGCATCAATGGAATGATTGTATTCTCCCATGAACATCGTTCGTTTCTTCTCCTTTCGAGAGTAAAGTATACCATTTTCCTCCACTTGGTATCACTTTTACCCACAAATCACCACTTCAAAGATGATTTTATATCAATTTTAACTATAAATCAAGTATAATTTCAAATTTCTCTTTATTTTCCTATGGAAATAGTGTATAATTTTTCGTGACCTTATTGTTTTTGATTTATTTTTTATTTTTACTATGGTCAGAAAGGAGATTGTATGCTTACTTATTCTTTCGATAATCTTGGAAATTTAAGTTTGTATGAATATTTATATAAATGTATCCGTGAGGATATCTTAAATCATGTTTTGAAAGCCGGGACAAAGCTTCCATCAAAACGCAGTTTTGCAAGGAATTTAAACATCAGTACCATTACAGTGGAAAATGCCTATGGTCAGTTGCTGGCAGAAGGATATATTTATTCCATTCCCAAAAAGGGGTATTATGTTTCTGATATCTTATCCGAAACTGCCTCTATTCCGTCTGTCGGGCAGGCCCCTTTTATGTCAAAAAGCAATCCCACTTATTTTGCAGAGCTGCCACATACCCGGACAAATCCGGATAACTTCCCTTTTTCCACCTGGGCAAAACTTATGCGGGAAGTCATCACAGAAAAAAAACAGGAATTGATGACGGCTCCTCCCTGTGGCGGTATCCCTGAACTTCGGGAAGCAATCGCAGAGCATTTACTTCAGTTCCGGGGAATGCACATCCATCCGGAGCAAATTATCATTGGTGCCGGTACGGAATATCTATATAGTCTGATTATTCAGCTTTT
>CALWLV010000125.1 GCA_944381595.1 uncultured Roseburia sp. | reverse complement strand
GGAGAAAATCTGAATGGAGAAAGTACGGCAGATATCCCATTGTTTATTAAATCAGAGAACAATGTATACAGTGTGAATCCGGAATTGCTTGAGGATCCGTCGAAGATGGCTGTTACCTATGATTTGGAACAGGGAGTGAATAATCAGAATTTGATGGACGATCTTTTAAAACTCAGAGAGGCAGATGTTCTGGAAAACTCCAGCAGCGGAGAGTTTCTTCAGTCGTTGGTAACAGAAGCGGCAGTGGATGTGAACAAATATAAAACCCTGGAAGAAAATTATACTGATTTTCAATCGGTTATACAGAATCAGAGACTTTCTGTTATGGGTGTAGACAAGGATGAAGAAGCCATGAACCTGGTAAAATATCAGGAAGCATTTGATCTGAATGCGAAAGTCATCGATATTTTTCAGGAAATTTATGAGACATTAATTAACGGAACAGGTGCATAAAGGAGGAATAGAAGATGCGTATTACAAACGGTATTATGATGAATAATTCTCTGCACAACATTAATAAGAATAAAATCCTTATGGATAAATTGAATACACAGATTGGCAGCACAAAAAAGATTCAGAGACCTTCCGACGATCCGATTGCCGCCATTCGTTCTTTGCGGTTGCGTTCCACAGAGACAGAACTGGTACAGTATCTGGAGAAAAATCTGGAGGATGCGGATTCTTGGATGCAGATAACGGAAGATGCGTTGAGTAATTTGGAGACTATGTTGACAGAAATAGAATCTTATTATAGTCAGGGAGTTTCTGAATATAATACGAATAGTGACAGAGAGAAAATCATCACGACTCTGAAGGGATTCAAAGAACAGATTTACGCGGATGGAAACGCAGATTATAATGGAAGGACGATTTTCACCGGATATCGGACTAATTCTACGTTGACTTTTCAGGAGGATGTGCAGGATCAGTATGAAATCACCGAAAATCTGTCTTTGTCAGATGTCCGACTGATCAATAAAGTGGTAGGTGTGGATATCGATAGTGCAGCAGATTATCTGGAAACAGATATCACAAATCATCAGCTGCCTGTTGTTATGTTAGCATACAATAATCTGTCGGCAACGGATAATATTACCATTACATCTTCAAATCCTGTCTTGAATAATGCACCTGTGACGGTACGCAGCTATGAGGAAATGGGAGATCAGGTATATAATGTTCAAGATGATGAGATTGTGTTTGTTCCGGAAACGGGAGAACTGATTTTTGGAAATGGTTATTATGACGCGATGGATTCGGGAGACAGCTTTAGCGTGACATATTCGAAAACAGGATTTCAGGAAGGCGATTTGAGACCGGAAAATTATTTTTATTGTACCAATGTCACGACAGGGGATACCTATGGACAAGTAGATCCGGTAACAGGAGAAAGATATGTGGAGGATCAGGACATCAACTATAACATTAATTTTAATCAGAGTATTACAGTGAATGTTCAGGGAAAAGATGTGCTGACGCCGGATATCGGACGGGACATGGATATCACCATCGCAGCAGTAGAGGCTTCCATAGCGGCTCATGATAAGGTTACAAACATTCAAAAAAATATAGACATTGCTACGGCGGCAGGAGATACTGCAGAAGTAGAGCGTCTGGAACATATGTTGAAAGCTGCGGAACTGGAGGTTTCCTATGCGGAGGATAATCTCACAAAGTGCTTTAGCAAGAGTATGACATGGTATCAGGAACATTCCTCCAACCTGGCCAACTATACGGCAGATCTCGGTTCCCGTATGACAAGAATTAGTTTGAACCGGGAAAGATTGGAATCGCAAAAACTTGTCGTGCAGGAATTAAAAAGTATCAATGAAGATACGGATATGGAAACCACGGCGGTAGAATTAAAAGAAGCCCAGAGTGTTTATGACGCGGCTCTTATGATGGCAGCGCAGGTTGTGCAGAATTCTCTGCTGGATTTCATTTAGGAGAACGGAAATATGAAAATGAATACCAAATTATTTGGAGAAATTGATATAACGGAAGATAAGGTAATTCAATTCACAGGAGGAATCATCGGTTTCCCGGATATGCAAAAGTTTATGCTGATTCATGACATTGAGAATGAAAAGAGCAGCATAGCGTGGCTGCAGTCACTGGACGAACAGAATTTTGCCATACCGGTCATAGATCCTCTGGTATTGATAGAAGATTATGACCCTATGATAGAAGACGAACTACTGGGCGGATTAGGAACATTGCAACAAGAAAATATGCTGGTACTGGTGACGCTGACTGTGCCTCAGGATATCACAAAGATGACGGCAAATCTGAAAGCCCCGATTATCATCAATGCAGGCGATCATAAAGCTTGTCAGATCATTGTGGAAGATGAAAAATACAAAGTAAAACACCCGGTATATGAGCTGTTCCGAAAGAAGAAGGAGGAGTGATATATGCTGGCATTATCAAGAAAGAAAGATGAGGCAATTATCATCAATAATAATATCGAGGTAACCATTATTGAAGTGAAAGGGGATCAGGTGAAACTCGGTATCAAAGCACCAAAGTCTGTGCCGGTATACCGCAAAGAAGTGTATACACAGATTCAGGAGGCAAATAAGGAAGCTTCGGAAGAAACAAAGCAGACGCTGGAAACACTGAAAAATTTGCAGAAATGAGAAAATTGAGGAAAGTCGCAGAGAAGTATTAATATTTTATCCGGAGTATCCGATAAAATAATTGGAGACATAAGAAATAGAAAAGGAATTGTCCCACACCGGGAAATGACAAGGATGTGATTTCGTGGGATAAGGAATTCAGCATTTGGGCCGATGGAGAGGCAGAATGGAGGAAAGACTATGGCAGCAATTGATGGAATTGCAAGTGCATCACATACATCGACACAGAATTATCAGGTAAAACAGACACCCCAGGTAAATTCAGTAGAAGCGGTAAATGAAGAGAGAGCACAGGGAAGCACTGTAGACATAGCAGCACAGGTAGTTACAGTGAAAGGAAATGATTCGGCTTACAACGGTCAGAACGGAACCGGGACAGAACAGAAAGAAGATAGCCAGGCCACCCAGGAACAGATTCGCAGGGCTGTGGAAGAGTTGAACAAAAATATGAAGAATACCATATGCGAATATGGAATTCATGACGGTACAAACAGGGTTACCATCAAGATTATTGACAAGGAAACAGAGAAAGTAATTCGGGAATATCCTGCGGAAGAGACCCTGGATATGATTGCAAAGGTATGGGAACTGGCAGGACTGATGGTTGATAAGCGATTGTAGCATGCAATTATCTGAAAATATAAAATGGAGGTTTGATTATGCCAATTAGATTATCAGGATTAATTTCCGGACTGGATACCGATGCCATTGTACAGGAATTGGTAGCGGCTTACAGTACGAAGAAAGATAACTATGTAAAACAGAAGACAAAGCTGGAGTGGACTCAGGATGCATGGAAATCCCTGAATACGAAAACATATAGTTTTTATACCGGGACATTGTCCAATATGCGTTTTTCGACAAACTATAATAAGAAGACAGCATCTTCATCCAATACATCAAAGGCAACGGTGACAGCTGCTACAGGAGCAGTAAATGGAATGCAGAAACTGAAGGTAAACAAACTGGCTACCACAGGGTATTTGACAGGGGCGGAACTTCAGAAAGACGGAAAGAAGGCAAATTACACCGGAAGCAGCAAATTAAGTGATTTGGGACTGAACACTTCCGGTAATATCACTGTTAGTGTGGACGGTACTGAGCATACCTTTTCCGTAAGTGGAGATATGACCATTAACCAAATGGTTTCTCAGTTAAAGACGGCCGGATTAAATGCCAGTTTTGATGAAACAAATCAGAGATTCTTCATCAGCTCCAAGAACAGCGGTGCGGATTATGACTTCGCATTGACGGGAGATGCCGGCGGAATCGAAGCGATGAAGGCGATGGGTATCTATACAGTCAGCGATAAAGAATTAGAGCAATACAAGATGATGGCTAATTATAGTGATGATCAGATTGTGAATTTTGCACTGAATGATTATCTGACCTATCAGATTAATCAGAAAAATACAGAATTAAATACAAAGATTACTGCCTTGAATCAGGAGATTTCCTATCTTCAGGACAAAGATTCCATTCGAGAAAAACTGAATAAAAATATTGATGAAAATGATAAGGCCATTCAAGAAAAATTAGGAATTGACAGATCACAGATTACAAGGGATCAAGATGGTAATATTACCAATCAAGAGTATCAGAGTCTGTCCCAGGAGGATAAAAAGGCGGTAGATGATCTGCTGAAAAAGGCAGATGAGTATGAAGCACAGCAAAAGAAATATGATGAATACGATGCAAACCTGGGTGCAGGCGATGTAAATGACAGAATTGCTTCTTTGAAAGAGGAAGTGAACAACAATACAGAGCTTGTGGCAAATAATAGGAATCTGTTGGGTAAAACTTACACCACAGACGAATTGACAACGAACCAAGATCTGATTTCATTTACACAAGGTTACGCAGATAGCGATTATTACAAGAACTTAAAATCAAAATATGAAGGAATCAGAGACGCTGCAAAACAAGTGGTAGCCGACATGACAGACGGAAGTGCGGATGGAGCCAGCTCTGCAGTTCGTATCGCAGGACAGGATTCTGAAATTACATTAAATGGTGCAACCTTTACATCCAATACAAACAATTTTTCCATCAATGGCCTGACCATTACAGCATTGGCCGTAACCGGGGCAGATGAAGAAATTACAATTACCACAGAGACGGATGTAGATGGTATCTACAATATGGTAAAAGATTTCCTGAAGTCCTACAATGACTTGATGAAGGAAATGCAGACTTTATACAATGCAGATTCTTCCAAAGGATATGAACCTCTGACCGATGAGGAGAAAGAGGCAATGTCCGATGATGAGATTGAGAAATGGGAAAAGAAGATTAAGGATTCTCTGTTGCGCAGAGACGATACACTCAGCGGAATTATGTCATCGATGCAGACAGCTATGCTGAAAGGATATGAAGTAGATGGAACCACATATACTCTGTCCAGTTTTGGGATTGCCACGGGCAGTTACTTGTCTACAGCAGTGGAAGATAGGGGCAGTTTCCATATTGATGGCGATCCGGATGACAGTGTTTCCTCGGGCAATGACGATAAGTTGCGAAAGGCCATTGCGACAGATCCGGAAACGTTCGTGTCAGCATTTTCACAGATTGCAAATGGGGTATACAATGAACTCACGAAGAAGATGTCTGCGACATCCTTAAGAAGTGCGTTTACGATTTATAATGACAAATATATGAAATCTCAGCAGAGTGAATTGGAAAATACGATTGAAGAATGGGAAGAGAGAATTACAGAGTATGAGGAACGGTATTACAAACAGTTTTCTGCCATGGAATCTGCACTCTCTCAGCTGAATTCTCAATCATCCTATCTCAGCGGTATTCTGGGCGGTTGAGAATAAATAAGAAAAGAGGAGAAGAGAATGGCAGCATCGAATCCATACAGTATGTATGCAAACAGTAAACTGATGACGGCATCTCCGGCACAGTTAACCTTAATGTTATATGATGGAGCAATTAAATTCTGTAATCTGGCGATTCAGGCGGTAGAAGAGGGAAATATTCAAAAAGCTCACACCAACATTCGTAAAGTAGAGAACATCATTGAGGAGTTTCGTTCTACGTTAAACTTTAAGTATCCAGTGGCAAAGGAATTCGACCAGGTATATGAGTACATCTACCATCGCCTTGTGGAAGCCAATATGAAGAAGGATAAAGAGATTCTGGAGGAAGTGTTGAAACATCTGCGTACCATGCGTACCACATGGGAAGAGGTTATGAAACATGCAAGACAGTAAGAATTATATTCAGATTCTCATCGACAGCCTGCGAAAGAAGAGCAGGCTGTTGGATGAGATTCAAAAGCAAAATGAAAGACAATATCAGGCCATCTGTGTTGAACATATGGATGATGAACTGTTTCAGGATACCATAGAGAAGAAGCAGGGTTGCATAGACGAACTTCAGAAATTGGATGTGGGGTTTCAGGGAATCTATGAGAAGGTCAGGGAACTTCTCCAGACAGAGAAAGAAACCTATAGAGAAGAAATCAAAACATTGCAGGAATTGATTCGTAAACTGACCGAACAATCTATGAAAGTGGAGCAGGAAGAAAAGCGAAATAAAGAAGCATTCACAAATCAGGTGGCCAAAATCAGAAAAAGAGGAAGAAGTCTCAAGACGGCAAATAAAGTAGCTCAGGGATATTATCAGAGCATGAATAAACTGAATGTGGTAGACCCACAATTTATGGATAAAAAAAAGTAAAAAATTTATCATTCAGGCTAAAGTTTCAAAAAAACACTCCGATATATAGAGTGTAAATAAAAAGATACATATCATTCAGGTAATTACATTCGGGAGAATGTTATTATAAAAATATGAGGCAAGGAAGCCTCAAGATATTCAAGGAGGAATAAAATTATGGTAGTACAGCACAATTTAACAGCGATGAATGCGAACAGACAGTTAGGTATCACAACTGGTGCGCAGGCAAAGGCAACAGAGAAGTTATCATCCGGTTATAGAATTAACCGTGCAGGTGATGATGCAGCAGGTCTTTCCATTTCTGAAAAGATGAGAAGTCAGATCAGAGGTCTGAACAAGGCTTCAACAAATGCGGAAGATGGTGTATCATTAATTCAGACAGCTGAAGGTGCGTTGAATGAAGCTCATTCTATTCTTCAGAGAATGAACGAGCTGGCAACACAGGCAGCGAATGATACAAATACATCATCTGATAAGGCTGCTATTCAGTCTGAGATAACTGCACTTATGTCAGAACTTGATCGAATTGCAGAGACAACACAGTTCAATACCATGAATCTGCTTAGCGGAAGCTTTACTGGAAAGAAACTTCAGGTAGGTGCATTGAGTGGTCAGGTTATTGCTATTTCTATTACAGCAATGAATGCAAGTGCTTTAGGTTTTAGTGCTGGTTTGACAGTTGTTGGTAGCAACGGAACTGCTGGAAATGTAATGACTAAAGTTCAGTCTGCGATTGCTAAGGTATCATCACAGAGATCTGCTCTTGGAGCAATTCAGAACAGATTGGAGCATACAATTGCAAACCTTGATACCACAGCTGAGAATACTCAGGCTGCAGAGTCTCGTATTCGTGATACAGATATGGCTGATGCTATGGTTGAGTACAGCAAGAATCAGATTCTTGCACAGGCTGGACAGTCTATGTTAGCTCAGGCTAATCAGTCCACTCAGGGAGTATTATCACTGTTACAGTAATGGATTAACTATCGTGAATAGACTACTCTTCGGAGTAGTCTATTTTTCTTATAGAATGTAGAATGGAAAAGAGAATGGAAGAGATAAAAGGACTTATACATGATATTGATGTATATACAGAACATATTTTTGAACACGAGTTTTTTGGGGGAGTTGAATTAAAAAGAATGGGGGAACATTTGGAAAAAGTATATATGGATTTTTTAAATTTGATACCATCTTTAAATAAGATTGGAATGAATATAGACAAAAACTTAGTTCTGGGTCAAATTAGCAACCTGACCGAGGCTATAAAAAGAAAAGATCTCGTGTTGCTTTTTGATACTCTGAGATATGAGATATTAGATACATTACACTTTTATTGTGAAATAAGAGAATTAATGGAGCGAGGATAGAAGTATGGAAATTAAGGATTTAGAGAAGCTCTTTGAAAAGATAGACGAAAAAGCAGAACAGGAAGAAATACAAGTTTTTTTATCTCAAGATAGCAAAGGAGAAAAGATTGTAGGTGCAATTAAGGATAATCAGGAGTATTATTTTAACAGCAGATATGACAGTCAAAAACTGGTTGAACTCTGGTGTACTCAACATTCCATCTCGAATTATAATACCATTGCTCTTGTATTTGGAATGGGAAATGGAAAATATATTCAGGAGCTTAGAAAAAGAAATGAACAGATGCTGATTTTAGTGTATGAGCCTTGTTATTCTATAGCAAAATTAAATTATGATAATAAGGAGACGGAGCTTTTTTTTACGGATTCTGGGGTGCATTTGTCGGTGGGAAAAGAAAATCTGGAAGATGTCAATACATTGATAGATCAATTGATGGTATACGAGAATGTAAAATATTTTAAGTTTTTTGTTACACCTAATTATGAGATTATATTTCCGGAACTTTACAATGCTATGAAAGAAATGTATTTTAATAGAATGCTGGAAGAACAATTTAATTATAATACGATGATTACAATGAATGATAGTATGAAAAAAAATATTGTTGGCAATATAATCGATTGTATTAAAGGATACTCGCTATATGATTTAATTGAAAAATTTAAGCAAATTGATATAAAATATGTACCTGCGGTAATTGTATCCGCAGGACCATCTTTGGACAAAAATATACGAGATTTAAAGTTGATTCATAAGAATGCATTTATTATCGCAGTGGATACGGCATTGAATCCGTTAGCAAAAGAAAACATTGTTCCAGACATTACGATTACGGTGGATCCGAAAAAGCCTGTGCATCTTTTTTCTAATCCATTGATGAAGTCCGTACCAATGGTTTGTTCCTTGCTTACAAATTCCGATATTCAGAAGGAGATGCAGGGAATGAGAATTTATCAGCGTGATTGTATGACAATATTAGATCGGTATTATAGCATGAATAGAAAAATAGTAACAACATTAGCAACCGGTGGTTCTGTTGCCAATAGTGCTTTTTCTCTTGCATACGTTCTGGGATTTCAAACGATTATTCTGGTGGGACAAGATTTGGCTTATCCGGATAATAAAGAACACGCAGAAGCTTCTTTTGGAACGTTGAAGTCTAATGATGTTACAACAAAGAATAAAATTTTATTTGAAGTAGAAGATATTTATGGGGAGAAAGTGAAAACAGAGCCTAATATGGATAAGTATCGAAAATGGTTTGAGCACGAGATTGATACATATCCGGAACTAAAAGTGATTGATGCTACAGAGGGGGGAGCACGGATAAAGGGCACTGAGATTATGACATTAAAGGATGCAATTGAAAGAGAATGCAGAATAGATAAAAATATTGATTTTCAAAGTATCATAGCAGATATTCCGACAACATTTTCTCTTGAGGAACAGAAATGTATATTAGAAGATTTTATGAAGTATGATGAGCAATTGAAAAAAATCAGAAAGTATATACAAGAACTCAAAGAGGCTTATGAGAAACTGGATGAGCTTAATCGAAAGCAAAAGTACGCAGAGAAAGAGTTCCATAGGATTATTGACAAAATCACATTGTTAAATGAATGGTTTAGTAAAGATCCGGAAGTTGCATATTTAAACTTATATGTGGAAAAAAATAGTTATGAAGTAAAGGATGTTATTGCAGAAGAGCGAGAAAATAGTTACGAGGAGATTAAATTAGTGGTTGATAGCGGTTTGAAGATGATGGATGCTTTGTGGAAAGCTACCATTGAGGTGGAAGAAGATATGAAAAAAATCATTGAGCAGAAAGATAATTTTCTGTTAGAATCTACCGATATATAGTATGAGCAAAATTATAGGGATATTGAAGTAAAGGTCATGGAGGATATCTCTTTTGATTGTTTTTGTATTTATAATAAATCTGAAATTGTTTTCTAAGAAAATTAGCTTGATTAAATGATTTCATACATATATTGGATTGAAAAAAGATGTACATCAATGATAGAAAGGAATCCGTTTAATGAAAATACTTGCAGTAATTCCTGCCAGAGCTGGCTCTAAGGGAATTCCAAATAAAAATATTCGTCTTATTAATAATCATCCTTTGGTTTATTATGCTATAAATAATGCAAAAAAATCAAAGTACATTACAGATATTATTGTATCAACAGATTCATCAGAGGTAGAGATTATCGCGAAACAAATGAATGTAATGGTAAAAAAACGAAGCAAAGAATTGTCTGGTGACAATATTACTTTAGATTCCGTTGTTTTTGACGTTGCCAAAGATTTTGATTCTGACTACATCATTTCCATGCAACCCACTTCCCCTACTCTTACTGTTGCTACTCTTGATTCTGCTATAGAATATGCTTTGAGCCATGAGGTAGATACTTTAATTTCTGTCATTAATAATCCACATTTAGCATGGATCGAAGTAGATGGAATAAAAAAGCCTGCTTATAAAGAACGATTAAATAGGCAATATCTCCCTCCTTATTATGTCGAAACCGGAGCCTTTTTCATATCACGGAAAAATGTGGTTACCCCTTCCTCTCGCTTCGGTGGACACTGTGATGTATTTGAGATTCCAGAAACAGAAGCCATTGATATTGATACTTTTGAAGATTTAAAATATGCGGAAGCCATTTTAAATAAACAAACTGTCGCCATTTATGTCAATGGAAATACACAAAGAGGAATGGGACATATTTATCGAGCTCTTGAACTTGCCGATGAATTTTATACAAAACCTGATATTTACTTTGACAGTAATCAGACAGACATTCATGTGTTTGGAAATACAACACATAATCTGATTCCAGTGGATGGAATTGGTGAACTTCTTAATATCATACACCAGAAACAGTACCATATATTTATCAATGATATTCTATCCACATCTATCGATTATATGATTGCATTAAGAAAAAACCTTCCAAATGCTAAAATCATTAATTTTGAAGATGATGGGGAAGGAGTTTATAAAGCAGATTTGGTAATTAATGCTCTTTTTCAAGAGTCATATCTTCCACATATGGTATCTGGAGAGAAATATTATATTTCTTCGAAATTATATATGTTTTATGAGCCGATAGTGGTAAAAGATCATATAGAAAAAGTATTTATTTCATTTGGTGGAGCCGACCCACAAAATTATTCAGAACGATTGCTTTCTATTATTACAAAGGAAAAATACCAAAATATTCAATTTATTGTTGTGTTAGGAAGAGCAAAAGAGAATGTGGAAGAACTTCTAACCTACAATTCTTATTCCAACATTGAAGTTCTTCATGATATTCAAAATATGCCAGAAATCATGTCCCAATGTGATATAGGTATTACATCAAGGGGGCGAACTGGATATGAACTGGCCTTGCTTGGCATTCCAAGTATTGCAATGGCTCAAAATCATAGAGAAGAAAAACATGGATTTGTATGCAATGATAATGGATTTAATTACCTTGGATTAAATCCTGCAGATCAAACCATTGAAGCCACACTCGATATGTTTATTAGCATGAGTAAAGACGAACGTCTTCGTTATCAAAAACTATTGTTGAACCATGACTTAAGAAATGGACGTAAACGAGTAATGAATTTAATTAATAATTTATAAAATAGAAAGGTATTATTAGATGAAAATTGCACTCTTACATGGAGCATCAGTCAATGCTGGCGATTTTTTAATACTAAGTCGAACAAGAAGTTTACTTAATTATTTTTATCCTAAATGTTCCATTACAGAATATTACAGGAATCAATCTTTAAATCAATATATTACAGAAATTAATCAACATGATATTTTGATTTTTGCTGGTGGACCAGGATATTATTCTAAATTTTACCCTGATTTATGTCCATTGACAAACGATTTAAACTCCATCAAAATTCCTATTATGTTTTTAGGTATGGGATGGTTTGGATATGATTCTAACGTGAACACAATTTATAACTATTATTTAGATCAGGATATGCTGATTCTTTTGCAGAGGGCAGTTCATGACACCAAAATCCTTGGCTGTCGTGACTTTGTATCAATGAATATACTAAGAAACAATGGAATAGACAATTCTCTTATGACTGGCTGTCCTGCATGGTATGATTTAAACTTCGTAAGTCAGACCAGCTATAAAGGTAAACCCTTAAAAGATATCAATAAAATATGTATTTCTGACTGTGGTAATCTCAATAATTATAGTTTAGCAATGGAACTTTGCATATTCATAAAAAAATTTTTTGGCGATAAAGAAATTTCTTTTGTCTGTCATCGAGGATATCCGGATTCAAGTCTGGGGATAGAAAAAATACTTACTGACTATAATATTAATTATATTAATATTTCAAATTCAGAAAAAGGCTTTGAAATTTACGATGATTGTGATTTGCATATTGGTTTTCGTGTCCATGCTCATATTTACAATCTCAGCAAGCGAAAATTATCGATATTAATTGAAGAAGATGGCAGAGGATATGGTGTTAATCAGGCATTAGGATTACCATCTATACAGACATTTATTTCGACCATCCAAAACAATAAATTGACGCATTACCAAAATGATAAAATATGCCTTGAAGTAGAAGACTATTTAATGAATCTATCCATAAATAATTACATACAGATGGACTGTGCATTTTATTTGATGAATCGTTACTTTGAAAACATGAAAAAACATATTATTTCCATTGAAAAAATTATTTAGAAAGGATTTATTATGAAGAAACCATTTGTAATCGCTGAATTAGGTGTTAACTTTTATGATACAGCAAAACAAGAGAATATTTCTCCGCTAGAAGCTGCAAAAAAATATATTGATGCAGCAAAATGGGCAGGTGTTGATGCAGTTAAATTTCAATCTTATAAAGCAGATACTATTGCATCAAAAAATTCTCCCGCATACTGGGATACCAAAAAAGAACCTACAGAGAGTCAATATGAACTGTTTACAAAATTTGATTCATTTGATAAAGAAGATTATGAATTTCTATGCCGTTATTGTAAAGAAAAAGATATTAAGTTTATGTCAACTCCTTTTGACTATACATCTGCAGATTATTTAGAAAACTTGGTAGATATATACAAAATTTCATCTTCGGATTTAAATAATTATCCATTTTTAAAATATATTGCACAGAAAGGAAAACCTATATATTTATCTGTGGGTGCATCCTATTTATCCGAGGTAGAAGAAGCTGTCCGCACTATTTCTGATGCTGGATGTACGGATATCACATTACTTCATTGCGTATTATCATATCCAACTCAAAATATAGATGCAAATCTTGCGATTATTAAAACATTAAAACAAATTTTTCCGTCTTTAAAAGTAGGATATAGTGATCATACACTTCCAGATTCCAATATGGTAATTTTATCTACTGCATTTTTATATGGTGCTGAAGTGATTGAAAAACATTTCACATTAGATAAAACATTATCTGGAAATGATCATTATCATGCAGGAGACCCTGATGATTTTAAAAAAGCTATTGAGAATTTTAATTTGATTTGTCAAATTACTGGTTCAGGAAAAAAAACTGTACTACCATGTGAAATGATACCAAGGCGTGAAGCAAGACGTTCCTTAGTATTAACCGAAGACTTGAAAGCTGGCTGTGTTCTTACGAAAAATGATGTCATTGCAAAACGCCCGGGAACAGGAATTTCACCGGAGTTTTCAAATATTGTAATCGGAAGAACATTAAAACAGGATTGCCCAAAAGACACTATTCTTACATGGGAAAAGATATAGCGAAACTGAAACTGCAGATTTGGTTAAAATGTAGTTGCTTATTTTTCGTGATAAAATACCCCTGCCTTAAAACTTGAAGGCAGGGGGGATTTTATGTGTCATGTTTTCTAATTAAACGGATTGTTCTATTTTTTTCTCAAGAAGAACCTGAAAATCGGTATCACTGATTTGGGTTTTAAATTCTTTTTCAATTACAGTCTTTAATGCCAGTTCCTGCTTTTTATAAAAGGGATAATCATGTGATCCGCCGCATTGTTTGGGAATCATATAATCGTCTCCATATTTTGTTTTCAGTATTCCGTCATAACCACAGGGAACAGGGATGGTAGTATATTCAAAGGGTATTTCCTGAGTTTGAGAATACCATTCTATCGGAATGTGATAGTCCCAGCCTGCAGCAAGATCTATCATGGAACAGACTTCATGACTGTCAGATGGATGACATTGGGCACATAGGAGATCTGTCAGCTTTTTTGCTTCATGAAATAGGCGGTTTTCGGGATTAAATTTGACTCCAAACAATCTTTCAAGCTGATGTGAGCATGAGATAACATCAGCAGGATAAGGAGGTTTGTCCGGAATACTGGCAGCAAATGACATAACCAGGTTAATCAGCCGGATTTGTTCTGCAAGTGTTTGTTTGTCGTCCGGGATATAGTCAATTGGAAAAATATCTACTCCGACTACATAAGGACATTTATGAAACCGATGTAGGTAATCTGATGAAAAATTCATATAGCGTCCTGTTATGACACGACATTTTACATTATCGTGTTCCGGATCGTTATAAACACTTTTCAGTTCAAAAAAATCCGTCAGCTCAGAAGGAGCCAGTCTTAAAAAACGATTATAATCATCTCGCAGCATACCGATATCAAGGTCATCATCCCATGGAATAAAACCACCATGACGAACGGCTCCTAAAAGAGAACCCCAGTCGGCAAAAAAACGGATATTGTTTTTTTGACATATGCGTCGGATTTCTTCCAGAACTTCAATCTGGGCAGCCCATGCCCGTTTCATTTTTGATTCGATAAAAAAACCATCTCGGGTTTCTGAATGAAAATAAGATTCCGGATAATTTATCATAACAAGCAAAAGTCCTTTCCATAAATTAATATCATAAAATATAGCATATTGTACCTTGATTGTAAAGTTGCATTTTGATTTCATCGATAAAGTAAGTTGACATAAATCGAAGAAATCTGATATACTGAAACAAAACAAAAAAGGAAACAAAGGCTGATGAAAAAAGTAATTACATATGGCACTTATGATCTGTTTCATGAAGGACATTATAATCTTCTGAAAAGAGCAAAGAAGCTGGGAGATTACCTTATTGTTGGCGTTACGACCGAACATTTCGATGAGGCGAGGGGAAAAGTCAATGTAGTTGATTCCATCATGGAAAGAATCGATAATGTCAGAAAAACAGGGTTGGCAGATATGATCATCATTGAAGATCATGAAGGACAGAAGATTGAAGATATACAAAAATATGGAGTTGATATTTTTACAGTAGGTTCTGACTGGGAAGGAGTCTTTGATTACCTCAATGCGTTCTGTAAAGTGGTTTATCTTGAGAGAACACCCAATATATCTTCAACAATACTCAGAACAAACCAGTTTCAGATAGTTCGCGTAGGGATAGTTGGTACCGGGCGGATGGCACCCAGGTTTGTATCAGAATCCAAATATGTCAGCGGAATGACGATAAATTGTGCCTATAATCCCATCAAAGAAAGTGCTGATAAATTTGAGAAAAAAGAAAAAATTTTGACCTATAGGGACAAGTTCGAGGAGTTTTTAAAAGATGTGGATGCCGTCTACATAGCATCGCCAAATGAGACGCATTATACATATGCAAAACAGTCGTTGAAATCAGGGAAGCATGTACTTTCAGAAAAACCTCTTGCGTTCACTCGAATCGAGAGTGAAGAGTTGTATCGTCTGGCCAAAGATCAAAATGTAGTACTAATGGAAGCAATTAAGGCGGCTTATTGTCCGGGATTCCAGCAGTTGCTGAATGTGGCCAAAAGTGGGAAGATTGGAAAAATTGTGGATGTAGAAGCCTCATTTACAAGACTGGCAGACCCGGCTTCGCGGGAATGTACAGATGGAAATTATGGAGGCTCTTTCCTGGAATTTGGACCGAGTGTGTTGACACCGGTTATCAAACTTATGGGGAAAGAGTATCTTTCTGTAAATATAGACAGTTTATATGACGACAATGGAGTTGATATTTTTACAAAAGCAGATATTCGGTATCCGGAAGGTTTTGCCACTGTAAAGACCGGGGTGGGAGTTAAAACAGAAGGTCAGTTGGTTGTTTCCGGAACAAAGGGATATATCATAGCCCAGTCCCCTTGGTGGTTAATGAAGCGGTTTGATGTCAGATATGAAAATCCTTCCATAGTGGAACATTATGAACCAAATTTTCAGGGAGACGGTTTAAGATATGAGATTAGTGATTTCATTTCAAAGATAAATGGAACCAATAAAAATGATTATAAACTTACATCAGGTGAATCCATTATTATGTCAGAATTTATAGAACAATTTATGGAGCAGAAAAAAAGGATGAGATTTGTATGATATGAAAATATAAATTTGGGCAAGCAGAATATATAAAGAAATCGATATGAACTGCCGATATAAGGCATATATAGATATTTCAGGAAGAAATAAAAACGATGCATGGAGGCAGATAATATTGAATGATAAAGGTTGTTGCACATGCAGCAGCCTTTTTTGTGTTTCCATAGGATATCATGAAATCTGAGGACAAAATTTGACAATAGATATGCAGGAACAGGAGAAAGCAGGATATGAATATAGCGGTTCAGTATTGGAATGAATTAAATCCTGAAGATATACAAAAAGCCGGATTTAACAGTGTGGAGATAAGGGTTGGAAAAGCAAATGGCTTAAGTAATCTGACAGAAAAAATGAAAAGAGCCGGACTTGATGTACAGGGGATGAATGTAAGGCTGGCAGATTTTTGCGATGGGAAAAAAGAGATTGATATCAAAGGATTTCAATCTGTTTTACAGGAAATTAGGAAATCAGAAGCAAAGTATATCATAATTGAGACGGAAAATGTCACAAATAAGTCTGTCCTTCTGACATTGATTCAGGAGTGCGAACATCAGATTCTCGGATTAAATATTGATTTTTACATTGAAAATGGCTATGTATCAGTAAATTCAAGATTTTATCATTGTGATTTTTCGGATGTGAAAAAATTGAAAAGAATGGCAAATGATTTGAATCAGAAATATCATAAGGATATTTTTGGTGTCTGTGTGAATGTGGGACATGCCAATCTTCTGGGGATGAATGTGAAACAGATGATCAAAGAAATCAGAGGAATGAAAGGATTGGTACACATCAATGATAATGATGGACAATCCGATCAACATCAGATGCCATATACATTTACTACCGGAAGAGGAGTAATGTCTACAGACTGGTTTCACATCATAGGAGCGATAATCACAACTGGATTTCAGGGAAGAATTGTGTTTGATTTATCTGGAACATTTGCGAGGACACCAAAAAAGCTGCATCTGACGATGTTGAAATTGATGAAAGCGATAGAGAACGAATGGCAGAATGCGGCGTCTACAGAAGAATATCTCGCAGAACCGGGTAAAAAAATCATATTGTTTGGAGCTGGAAAAATGGCACAAAACTATATGGAAGCCTGGGGAGAAAAGTACAGACCGGAGTTTCTGGTGGATAATAACAAAGAGATACAGGGCAGCGAACGATGGGGGATACCGGTCAAAAGTCCGGAGGCTATACTGGAAATCCCGGAGCAGGAAAGAAATGTGTGGATATGTAATTTATATTATGATGAAATCGGAGTACAGTTGGAGCGGATGGGCATTGCATACAGATGCTATTGGGATCATTATTTCCTTTAAATATAAAATGTTAACAACAGCTCAACAGTCAGAAAGGCGGAATTATGCTTGATATAGGAGTGCAGACAAAAGGAATCCTTCCGGATATGGAGATCGATAAGGGATTTAAGCTTATCAGAGAGGCAGGATTTCGAAAAGTTGATATTAATTTAGATACATTTTTGAAAAACTCAGACCTTTATGCAGGAAAACTGAATGGATTTTTCAGTTCGTCTATCGAAGATCTTTTTCTGTATTTTAGCCAGTACCGGAAAGCAATGGACCGATATGGAATTGAACCATCACAGATGCATGCACCTTATCCGGTCAGGGTCGAGGGACGGGAACAACAGAATGAATATATGCAGGGAACTGTGATACCAAAGAGCATATTGATTGCAGAATTTCTCAGAGTTCCGTGGATGGTGGTACATCCGTTTAAAATGCAATATGTTTATGATAAGAACAGAGAATTCAATGAAAATATTGCATATTTTAAAATGCTTGTCCCGTTATTAAAACAGTGTGGTGTAAGGATCTGTTTTGAAAATCTGTACGAAGGCATAGGGACAAGAATTGTAGAGGGTGTATGTGCGGATCCTGAGGATGCTGTAAAGTATATTGATACATTGAATGATTATGCAGGCGAGGAGCTGTTTGGTTTCTGTCTGGATACAGGACATCTTCAGCTGGTAAACAGAGATCCATATGCATTTATGACCCGCCTGGGTTCGAGATTGAAAGCATTGCATATTCATGAAAATAATGGTGTTGGAGATCTTCATCAGCTGCCTTTTACCTTTGGAAAAAACAAAGAAGAAGGTCAGATCTGGAATCGCATATTTGAGGGACTTGCAGAGACAGGATTTGATCGAACATTAAGTTTTGAAACATTTCCGTGTATGAACAGTTTTCCGAAGGGCATGAGAAGTGATGTGCTGAATACTATATATGGAATTGGTTCTTATATGAGAGAAGAGATAGAAATCAGAAAATCATCGGAATCAGTACAAAAAAAATTCTGCAGTAAGACAGCCGAAACTATGAAAATAGGAATTATAGGTACAGGAAGGATTGCAGAACGATTTTTAAAAGCAGCGGAACAATGCCACGGTATCAAGATAACTTGTGTATATAACCCACATATAGAAAGTGCGGAGAGATTTTGTAAAAATACCGGAATAGTTGCCACAGATGACTTGGAGAGATTTATGGAAAGTATAGAGGGGGCATATATTGCTTCTCCTCATGAGACTCATTTCACTTATGCTAAAGTGATGTTAGAAAACGGTATACATGTGCTGTGCGAAAAACCGGCAGTTCTGAATGCAAATGATGCAGAACTGCTTTATGAATTGGCAGAGAAAAATAAACTGATTTTTATGGAAGCGATTAAGACTGCTTATTGTCCCGGATTCAAAAAACTGGTACAGGAAGCAAAATCCGGGAAAATAGGAAGAATTATGGATGTGGAAGCTGCATTTACAAGACTGACACCAGTGAACACGAGAGAATATATGGAACCGGTATATGGAGGAAGTTTTCTTGAGTTTGGAAGTTACGTGATGCTTCCGGTGTTAAGACTTCTGGGATGTGATTTTGAACATGTGAGATTTACATCGGTAAGAGCAGCGAATGGAACAGATGCATATACAAAAGCGTATTTTGAGTATAAGGATAAGACAGCCGTTGTTAAAACGGGACTTGGTGTTAAGAGTGAAGGACAATTGCTGCTTTCCGGAACGAATGGATATATTTTGGCAAAATCTCCCTGGTGGATGACGAAGGAATTTGATATCAGGTACGAAGATCCCGGAAAAATAGAACATTTTCAGGCGGAATATGATGGATCCGGACTACAGTATGAGTTAGAAGCATTTGTAGCAGCAGTGGCAAATAGAAATTTGCAGAAAACAGCATCGGAGCATACTGAGGAGGACCATGGAGTTACAAAAGAAGAAAGCATAGCCATGGGTCGTGTAATGGGGGCATTTCTTGACTGGAATAAAGAGCATAGGGGTAAAAAAGAAAAGGATTCATCCGGAAAACTGAAGATATGGGCACACAGAGGATGCAGTTTTGCGTATCCGGAGAATACGCTGGAGGCTTTTGAGGCGGCAGCCAAAATACCGGGAATTACAGGGATAGAGTTAGACATTCAGTTATCATCAGATGGAGAAATCGTTGTTTTTCATGATGAAAATATGCGTAGAATTCTCGGTGTTGATAAAAGAATAGCTTCATGTACTCTAGATGAGTTAAGACGCTTTAAAATTGATGCCGGAAACGGACAATATACTTTTATACCGACACTTGCGGAGGTGCTTTCACTGCTTAAACCATACTGTGAAAATAAAGGTCTGCTTATTAACATAGAGCTTAAGACAAGCATCGTGAGATATGAAGGAATAGAGGAAAAAGCTTATAACCTTGTAAAGGACTTCGGTATGGAGAGGTATATAGTATGGTCATCATTTTTGGCGGATTCCGTTGCGTGTATAAGAAATCTTGATTCTGAGGCAAAGACAGGCGTTCTGGCAAGTTCAAATGAGGAATGTATTGCTATGGCTAAACAGACGGGGGCTTGCGCACTTCATCCGTATATCGGAGGATTGGTATTTGAATTGCCGGAGGATATGAAGGGCATGCCTGTAAGGGCATGGAATGTGGATGAGCCGTTTTTCAGGGACGGCAGACCTTTAAAGGAGCCTAATCTTGATAAATATAAGGCTTATGGTGCGACAGATATTTTTACCAATATGCCTGAGAAATATCTTGACAGTGGGGTGTAAGCATGAAGTCTTTGTTTTCTCAGTATATTGTGGAGGATAAACGTATTGGATGCAGGCTTTTTGTGCAAATATAGTTTTTATGTTTTTGAATATTTCTAAGGAGAAACAAAGTATGGATACACCATTTTTAACAATTTCTAAAGCAATTCGCAGTCAGCTTGATAAAGGCAATAATAAGTTTATTGTTTATCCGTTTGGAGAGTTCGGAATTTTAACTAAACAGATTTTAGAACAACAATATAATATTACGGATACTGTTTATGTAGACCGTGATATTAGTAAATATAATTCATTCGTTCATTCAGTTGATGAACTGGAAGTTTTGGCAAGGGATAAGACAAGAGTTGTATTATTCGTTAGTGCAAATCCTGATATCCATTCTGAGTGCTTAGATAAATTGAGAGAATATTTTTCGGAAAACCAGATTAATGAAGTATTTAAGACGGGTACTATACCTAAAACTGAAATTGGAAAGTATTGTTATGGACCTTTAAGTGAACCCCACAGACTTGTTAGAAAGGTTGGAAACTTTTGTAGTTTTGCGCCAGGCTGTGATGTTGTAGAAAATCATCCGATTAGATATATAACTACTCATCCTATTATGTATGCGGGTACATTAGATAATGATTTGCCATATGATGAATATAAATCATTTGCAGGGTGGTATTTTGAGGGAATTACGCCAAGAGGTGATTTACATAAATCTGCAAGAATTACTATAGGCAATGATGTATGGTTGGGAAAAAATGTTATAATTACAAATGGTGCTAATATTGGCAATGGGGTTATTGCAGGTGCTGGAGCAGTAATAACTAAAGATGTTCCGGATTATGCTATTGTTGTAGGTGTACCGGCTAGAATTTTACGTTTCAGATATGAACCAGACCAAATTGAGGCTTTGAATAAAATTAAATGGTGGGATTGGAGTGATGATAAAATACGTGAAAATTATGATGATTTT
>CALWLV010000124.1 GCA_944381595.1 uncultured Roseburia sp. | reverse complement strand
CTTTTCTTTTATTATAACACACTATTACAAACAAGTACATATAAAAACATAAAATTTGACAAAAAAATACAGGCATTACAAGGCCTGAGAGGTATTTTTCTTTTATTTAACTGTCAAACTCCCGTATGGAAATTCAAAAATATTCTTGACATTCCGGCATAATAATGATATTATGAAAAATGCACTATTATCAGTGGGGTAAGTATGCCCTTTTTGCGATAATGGTAATAACTCACGTCACTTAACCCTCTTCAGACATTCCGTCAGGAGTGTTGACAGGGTATAAGAATATAAAGAACAGGGGTGAAAGGTCAAATGGAGAAAAATAGGCTGCGTCCGGTCAGAAATGGTAAAAGCTTACGAATGAGCTTCTCAAGACAGAAAGAGGTTCTTGAGATGCCAAACCTCATCGAAATCCAGAAGAATTCCTATAACTGGTTCCTTACAGAAGGATTAAAGGAAGTCTTCGCGGATATTTCGCCGATTGAAGATTACAGTAATCATCTGAGTTTGGAATTTGTCGATTTCCAGTTATGCAGAAATGATGTAAAATATTCCATTGAAGAGTGTAAGGAGAGAGATGCTACATATGCGGCTCCTTTGAAGGTAAAGGTAAGACTTCATAATAAAGAAACCGGTGAAATTACAGAACATGAGATTTTTATCGGTGATTTGCCAATTATGACCGAAACCGGTACTTTTGTGATTAATGGTGCAGAACGTGTTATTGTAAGTCAGTTGGTACGTTCCCCGGGAATTTATTACGGTGTAGATCATGATAAGCTTGGTAAGGAATTATATTCCGCAACTGTAATTCCGAACAGAGGTGCATGGTTGGAGTATGAAACCGATTCCAATGATGTTTTTTATGTACGTGTGGACAGAACAAGAAAGGTTCCTGTCACAGTTCTCATTAGAGCATTGGGGGTTGGTACAAATGCTGAGATAAACGAACTCTTTGGAGAAGAGGCAAAGATTTTGGCAAGCTATGAGAAGGATACTTCCACAGATTACCAGAGTGGCCTTTTGGAATTGTATAAGAAGATTCGTCCGGGCGAGCCTTTAAGTGTTGACAGTGCCCAGAGTCTGATTACAAGCATGTTTTTCGATGCCAGAAGATACGATCTTGCCAAAGTAGGACGTTATAAATTTAATAAGAAGCTTGCGCTGAAGAATAGAATCACGGGAAAAACACTGGCTGAAACAGTGGTAAGTCCGGTGACTGGTGAAGTGTTGGCTGAGGCCGGTGATGTGGTGACGGAAGAAATGGCAGTAGCCATCCAGAATGCAGCAGTACCATTTGTCTGGATTCAGACAGAAACAAAGAACGTAAAAGTTCTCTCTAATATGATGGTAGACATTCAGGAATATGTCGACTTTGATGCGAGAGAATTAGGCGTGAAGGAAGATGTATTTTTCCCTGTTCTTGCAGATATCCTTGCAGCCAATGATGATGAAGAAACATTAAAGGATGCAATTAGAAATAATATTTTTGAACTGATTCCAAAGCATATCACCAAGGAAGATATTTTGGCTTCTATCGGATATTGTCTCAATTTGGAATATGGAATTGGTAATTCCGATGACATTGACCATTTGGGTAACAGACGTATCAGAGCGGTAGGAGAGTTGCTGCAGAATCAGTATCGTATCGGTCTTTCCAGAATGGAAAGAGTGGTTCGTGAGAGAATGACCACTCAGGATATTGAGGGTATTTCTCCACAGTCTTTGATTAATATCAAACCAGTGACTGCGGCTGTGAAAGAATTCTTCGGAAGTTCCCAGTTATCCCAGTTCATGGATCAGAATAACCCTCTGAGTGAATTGACACATAAGAGACGTCTTTCTGCATTGGGACCGGGTGGTCTTTCCAGAGATCGTGCCGGATTCGAGGTGCGAGATGTACATTATTCCCATTATGGAAGAATGTGCCCGATTGAAACACCGGAAGGTCCAAACATTGGTCTGATTAACTCTCTTGCATGCTATGCGAGAATTAATGAATATGGATTTATCGAAGCTCCTTATCGTAAAGTGGATAAGAGTGATCCGGAGAATCCAAGAGTTACGGATGAAGTAATCTATCTGACAGCAGATGAAGAAGATAAATATGTCGTTGCACAGGCAAACGAGCCATTAGATGAGAATGGTTATTTTGTGAATAACAATGTATCTGGTCGTTTCCGTGAAGAAACATTGAAGTTTGAGAAAAAAGTCATTGATTTAATGGACGTTTCTCCTAAGATGGTGTTCTCTGTGACGACATCTATGATTCCATTCCTTCAGAATGACGATGCGAACCGTGCGCTGATGGGATGTAACATGCAGCGTCAGGCTGTGCCGCTTTTGACAGCAGAAGCACCAGTGGTTGGTACCGGTATGGAAGTGAAAGCTGCCGTTGACTCCGGTGTCTGTGTGGTTGCAAAACGTGATGGTGTGATTGAGCGTTCCACATCCAAGGAGATTACAATCAAGTACGATGATGATGGAACAAAAGAAACTTATAAGTTAATTAAGTTCTCAAGAAGTAACCAGAGTAACTGTTATAACCAGGTTCCGATTGTAGACAAAGGAGATCATGTAAAAGCAGGAGATGTGATTGCGGATGGCGCATCTACCAGGAACAGTGAAATTGCACTGGGTAAGAATCCTCTCATTGGCTTTATGACATGGGAAGGTTATAACTACGAAGATGCTGTATTATTAAGTGAAAGACTTGTGAAAGAAGATGTGTACACATCCATTCACATTGAAGAATATGAGACAGAGGCAAGAGATACGAAGTTAGGACCGGAAGAAATTACAAGAGACGTTCCTGGCGTAGGTGATGATGCTCTGAAGAATCTGGATGAGAGAGGTATCATCCGTATTGGTGCGGAAGTGCGTGCCGGTGATATACTGGTAGGTAAAGTAACTCCAAAAGGAGAAACGGAACTTACAGCTGAAGAAAGGCTGTTAAGAGCAATCTTTGGTGAAAAGGCGAGAGAAGTAAGAGATACATCCCTGAAAGTACCTCATGGTGAATATGGTATTGTTGTAGATGCCAAGGTGTTTACAAGAGAAAATGGTGATGAACTGGCTCCTGGTGATAACATGTCTGTTCGTATCTATATCGCTCAGAAGAGAAAGATCTCTGTAGGTGATAAGATGGCCGGACGCCATGGTAACAAGGGTGTGGTTTCCCGTGTTCTTCCGGTGGAGGACATGCCATTCCTTCCAAACGGACGTCCTTTGGATATCGTATTGAACCCATTGGGTGTGCCTTCCCGTATGAATATCGGACAGGTCCTTGAAATCCACTTAAGTCTTGCAGCCAAGGCATTGGGCTTTAATATTGCAACACCTGTATTTGATGGTGCAAATGAGTCTGATATTGAAGGTATGCTGGAGATGGCGAACGATTACGTCAACACAGAGTGGGAAGAATTTGAAGCAAAATATAAAGATTTAGTTCATCCGGACATTATGCAGTACCTGTATGACAATCGTGCTCACAGAGCGGAATGGAAAGGTGTTCCGATTTCCAGAGATGGAAAAGTACGTTTGCGTGATGGACGTACCGGTGAATATTTCGACAGTGCAGTTACCATTGGACATATGCATTACCTCAAACTTCATCATCTGGTTGATGATAAGATTCATGCCCGTTCTACCGGTCCTTACTCACTGGTTACACAGCAGCCATTGGGCGGTAAAGCACAGTTCGGTGGTCAGAGATTTGGAGAAATGGAAGTTTGGGCTCTCGAAGCATATGGTGCTTCCTATACACTTCAGGAAATTCTGACGGTGAAATCAGATGATGTGATTGGACGTGTGAAAACCTACGAAGCAATCATTAAGGGTGAAAACATTCCTGAACCGGGAATTCCGGAATCTTTCAAGGTACTTTTGAAAGAACTTCAGTCTTTAGCACTGGATGTGAAAGTACTGAGAGAAGATGATACAGAAGTAGAATTGAAAGAAAATATAGATACAGGCGATACAGACTGGAATGCGATTATTTCCGGAGATGATTACAGACAGGATAAAGATGAAAACCTTGGAGCAGCCGGCTATCAGCAGCAGGTAATCGAAGGTGAGGAGTTTGTGGCTGTAGAAGAGGAAAAGGATGATTCCTACGAGGACAGCTATGAAGATGATAACGATAATGACTATTCAGAAGAATAAATAGAAGGGAGTGCCAAGAATGCCAGAAAATAATAAGTCAACTTATGAACCAATGACTTTTGATAAGATTAAGATTTCGTTGGCTTCGCCGGAGAAAATCAGAGAATGGGCGCACAGAACACCTGAACCGGAAGATAAGAACAGTGAAGCATGGCAAAGATGGAACCAGGAAGGCATGGTATTAAAGCCGGAGACCATCAATTACAGAACGCTGAAGCCGGAAAGAGACGGGCTTTTCTGTGAGAAAATCTTTGGACCAAGCAAAGACTGGGAATGTCATTGCGGTAAGTATAAGAAAATCCGTTATAAAGGTGTGATTTGTGATCGTTGTGGCGTTGAGGTTACAAAGTCCAGCGTACGTCGTGAACGTATGGGCCGTATTGAATTGGCTGCACCGGTTTCCCATATCTGGTATTTCAAGGGAATTCCAAGCCGTATGGGCTTAATCCTTGATATATCACCGAAGGTTCTGGAGAAGATTTTATACTTCGCTTCTTATGTCGTATTGGATCCGGGAACATCTAATCTGTCCTATAAGCAGGTTCTTTCAGAGAAAGAATACAGAGAAGCGATGGAGGAAAATGATACATTCCGTGCCGGTATGGGGGCAGAATCCGTTTTGGAACTTCTTTCTGCGATTGATCTGGAAAAGGAATCAAAGGAGTTAAAGCAGGAGTTAGAGACTGCCTCCGGACAGAAACGTGCAAAACTTATTAAGAGACTGGAAGTAGTAGAGGCATTCCGCTCTTCCGGTAACAGACCAGAATGGATGATTCTGACTGTTGTGCCTGTCATTCCTCCGGATTTGAGACCAATGGTACAGTTGGATGGTGGAAGATTTGCTACCTCTGATTTAAATGATTTGTATCGTAGAATTATTAATAGAAACAACCGTTTGCAGAGACTGCTTGATCTGGGTGCTCCGGAAATCATTGTCCGCAATGAGAAGAGAATGCTCCAGGAGGCAGTGGATGCATTGATTGATAACGGTAGAAGAGGACGTCCGGTAACAGGACCTGGCAACAGAGCATTAAAGTCTCTTTCCGATATGTTAAAGGGTAAGCAGGGACGTTTCCGTCAGAATCTGTTAGGAAAGCGAGTAGACTACTCAGGACGTTCGGTTATCGTAGTAGGACCGGAATTAAAGATTTATCAGTGTGGACTTCCAAAGGAGATGGCAATTGAATTGTTTAAGCCGTTCGTTATGAAAGAACTGGTATCCAATGGAACTGCACATAATATCAAATCTGCTAAGAAAATGGTCGAAAAGCTTCAGACTGAAGTTTGGGATGTGTTGGAAGATGTTATCAAAGAACATCCGGTTATGTTGAACCGTGCACCGACACTGCACAGACTGGGTATTCAGGCATTTGAGCCGATTCTGGTAGAGGGTAAGGCAATTAAGCTTCATCCTCTTGTATGTACTGCGTTCAATGCCGATTTCGATGGAGACCAGATGGCTGTCCATCTTCCACTGTCCGTGGAAGCACAGGCAGAGTGCCGTTTTCTTCTGTTATCACCAAACAATTTGTTGAAACCGTCTGATGGTGGTCCGGTAGCTGTACCATCTCAGGATATGGTTCTTGGTATTTATTACCTGACGCAGGAAAGACCTGGTGCAGTAGGTGAAGGCAAGGTATTCAAGAATGTAAACGAAGCAATTCTTGCATATGAGAATAAGATTATTACACTGCACTCTAAGATTGGCGTGAGAATGACAAAGACCACTCCGGAAGGAAAAGAAGTGACCGGAATCATAAATTCTACCTTAGGTCGTTTTATCTTCAATGAAATTCTTCCACAGGATTTGGGTCTGGTGGAAAGAGAAACAGATGAAGATTATCTGAAACTGGAAGTAGATTACCATGTTGGTAAGAAACAGTTAAAGAAGATTTTGGAAAAAGTCATTAATACCCACGGTGCCACAAAGACAGCAGAAGTGCTGGATGATATTAAGGCAATGGGTTATAAATATTCCACAAGAGCTGCCATGACAGTATCCATCTCTGATATGACAGTACCAGCAGAAAAGACAGAATATCTGGCAGATGCAGAAAAGAAAGTAGATAAGATTACAAAGAACTTCCGTCGTGGTCTGATTACAGACGAAGAAAGATATAAGGAAGTCATCAAAGTATGGCAGGTAGCCGATGATAAGATTAAGGATGCGCTGCTTGGCGGTCTGGATAAGTATAACAACATCTTCATGATGGCTGATTCCGGTGCCCGTGGTTCTGATAAACAGATTAAGCAGCTTGCGGGTATGCGTGGTTTGATGGCGGATACAACCGGTCGTGCCATCGAGTTGCCAATCAAGTCAAACTTCCGTGAAGGTCTTGACGTACTGGAATACTTCATTTCTGCGCATGGTGCTCGTAAGGGTCTGTCCGATACAGCGCTTCGTACTGCCGATTCCGGTTATATGACCAGACGTCTGGTAGATGTGGCTCAGGAATTGATCATTCGTGAAGTTGACTGTTGTGAAGGAAAAGAAATTCCATATATGGAAGTAAGTGAATTTACCAATGGTTCCGGTGTGCTGGAGAGTCTGGAAGAAAGAATTACCGGCAGATATGTGGCAGAAACCATTACAGATAAAGACGGCAATGTTATCGTGGAAGCGAACCATATGGTTACACCAAAGCTTGCAAGTGCTGTGGTAAAAACAGGAAGAGAAAAAGTCAAAATCAGAACAATCCTTTCCTGTAAGTCAAAATTGGGCATCTGTGCAAAATGTTACGGTGCAAACATGGCTACCGGACAGCCGGTACAGGTGGGTGAAGCAGTTGGTATTATCGCTGCACAGTCCATCGGTGAACCGGGTACACAGCTGACCATGAGAACCTTCCATACCGGTGGTGTGGCCGGTGGAGATATTACACAGGGTCTTCCTAGAGTAGAAGAATTATTCGAGGCAAGAAAGCCAAAGGGACTTGCAATTATTGCTGAATTTGGCGGTAAAGCCGAAGTTACCGATACGAAGAAGAAACGTGAAGTTGTAATCCGTAATCAGGAAACTGGCGAAGAGAAAGCATATCTGATTCCGTATGGTTCCAGAATCAAGATTCAGGATGGCGCGATGTTAGAAGCCGGAGATGCACTGACCGAAGGTAGTGTAAATCCACATGATCTTCTTAAGATTAAAGGATTACGTGCAGTTCAGGATTATATGCTCCATGGTGTACAGGATGTATACCGTATGCAGGGTGTAGAAATCAATGATAAGCATATCGAAGTAATCGTTCGTCAGATGTTAAAGAAAGTAAAGATTGAAGAAGCTGGAGATTCACCATACTTACCGGGTACTTCTGTAGACGTTCTTGATTTCAATGAAATGAATGAGAATTTAGTAGCAGAAGGCAAACAGCCGGCTGTGGGCAAGCAGGTAATGCTTGGTATTACAAAGGCATCTCTTGCAACCAATTCCTTCCTTTCTGCAGCATCCTTCCAGGAGACCACAAAGGTTCTTACAGAAGCCGCAATCAATGGTAAGGTTGATCCATTGATTGGTCTGAAGGAAAATGTCATCATCGGTAAGCTGATTCCGGCAGGAACCGGTCTTAAGAGATACCGTGATGTACACCTGAGTACAGACAACAATAAGGTGGAAGAGAAAGAAGAAGAAACAGTAACAACGGAAGAAAAGACAGAAGCAGAAGAGAATGTAGTTGTTTCTGAAGAGATGAACGAAGCAGCAGAAGCTGAAACAGTGGAAGTTTCTGAAGAGATGGAAGAAGATACACAGGAATAATAAGGAATCATACAAAAGATGGAAAAAGGTGTTTTAACTCCTAAGGAAGTAGCTCAGTCTGCCGTAGATGTGGCAGTTAACAAGGCGGGACTGAATGGCTGGAAGATGTTTATTTTAGCTGTGATGGCAGGGCTGTTTATTGCCCTTGCCGGAAACGGCTCTTCAATCAGTGCTTATTCCGTAGAATCAGTGGGAATGTCCAAGATGATTTCCGGACTTATTTTTACATCCGGATTACTGATGGTTTTAATTACCGGAGCAGAACTGTTTACAGGAAATGCACTTATGCTCGCAGGTGTGGCGCAAAAGAAAATCGCAGTCATTTCTATGCTGCGAAACTGGGGCATTGTATATCTTGGGAATTTTATTGGTGGAGTACTGCTTGCCTTTTTAATCAGTTTAACCACCCAGCCCCACATGGAGCAGGGAAAAGCAGGTGCTTATGCCATACATGTTGCATTGGATAAAAGCAATTTGGATTTGATGACCGCATTGATTATGGGTTTTTTCTGCAACTTTCTGGTATGTGTGGCAGTTTGGATCAGTTGGGCGGGCAAAGAACTGGTATCCAAAGCTGTTGGTGTGTTTATGCCGATTTGGTTGTTCGTAACAGCCGGATTTGAACATTGCGTGGCCAATATGTATTTTATCCCGGCGGGTATTTTTGAGAAAAATGACACTTTGAGCGTCAATCTGGCTATGGAGCAGTATGGAATTACACAGACACAGCTTGACAGCCTGAACTGGGGAAATTTCCTGATGGGAAATTTGCTTCCCGTTACAATTGGAAATATAGCCGGCGGTGCATTTGTGGCATTGGTATACTGGTTTGTATTTTTGAGAAAAGAAAAAGTATAAATAACGATGTTTAAAGAAAAGAAAACCTCCCATAATTATAATAATAATTAGGGAGGTTTTTTATGTTTCGATTTTTTCAGAAAAACAAAGCTTTGCAATATATCATTATTTTTCTGGGCGCTGTACTATACGCCTTTTCCGTGGCACTGATTCTGGAACCCAACCGGCTGGCACCGGGAGGTGCGTCAGGACTTGCCATTGTTTTAAGTCAATTTATTCCCATAGGAACCGGAACGATTATTTTATTGCTCAATGTGCCATTGATTTTGCTTGGAATCAAAAGTTTTGGAATCAAATTTCTATACACTACGATTTTTGCAATTATCGTAAACTCCGTTTTTGTAAATATTTTCGCTCTGTTCCCACCGGTTTTGAATGATGTGTTTCTGGCGTCCATATGCGGAGGAGTGGTAAATGCTGTCAGTCTTGGCATAATCCTTCGTCTGGGAGGAACTACCGGAGGAACAGATATTGTAGCAAAACTTCTGCGCAAAAAAATGCCGCACTTAGAGATTGGCACATTGTTTATACTGGTTGATATGGTGATTGTAGTGATATCTGCATTTGTATTTGGAAATGTGGAGAATGCCATCTATGCAGGGATTTGTGTTGTGATTACAGGACAGATTCTGGATCGGATTTTATATGGAGGACAGAATGCCAGAATGTTGGTCATCATCAGCGACGAGGCTGAGAGAATAGGATGCAGGCTTTTGGATGATTTGAATACGGGAGTTACCTATTTAAATGGAAGAGGTGGCTATACACAAAAAGAAAAAAATGTTATAATATGCGTGGTACGGAAACGGAGTCTGCCGAGGACAACGAAAATAGTGTCGGAGGAAGACAGCAGGGCATTTATGATTATTACATCAGCAGAGAATATCGTAGGTGAAGGATACGGAGAAAGTGAAGACGAATAAAGAAAAGAAAGAACTATCATGGAAAAGTAGAAATTGGATAACGGCAGTTTGCACAGTGATTATCATACTGAGTATTGGAGCTTTTTTGATTATCACTGCAGATATGGTACTGCGGGACAAGGGAGAATTCTCTTATCAGGATGCCATGGGAGATACTGTGGTGACAGTGGGAACGGAAGAGGTGACGCTGAAAGAGATTATGTACTACATTCTGGTTGCAGAATCCAATTATAATGGAGCAGCACAAATTTATAATGAAGACAATTTGAATGCATTTTGGAATATCAATCTGAATTTTCGATTTCTGAAGGACCTGAGCAAGGACAGCATCATGGATGCCTGTATCAGAGACCAGGTTTATTATCAGGAAGCATTGAAAGCCGGATATACATTGAGCGAGGAAGAAGAAGAAGAAATCAGTGACAGGGCATTGGAAGAAATGGATAAGATGACAGAAGACCAGATTCGTTACACAGAATATCGGAAACAGGATATGGTCCGGGTGTTGACGAAAATCCAGTATGCCGGAAAATATGTCAGTCATCTGATGGAAGAAGGCTATACAGAGAAAGAACTGGATAGCGGAGGCGAGAAATACGAGGAGATTGCACAACAGTACAAAACAGAAATAAATAAAAAAATATGGAATCAGGTAACAATTGGAAAGATGACCATCAATCGGGATTATGAATGAATCTCAGAAACTTGTAAAAAATTCCTTGACAATCATGTTTTTCACAAGTATAATGAAAAAGCTTGTGGATACATAAGCAAAGTAACAGATAATTACCATATTTTTAATCAGGAGGTGAAAAAGAATGCCTACATTTAACCAGTTAGTAAGAAAGGGAAGAAAAACTGTAGAAAAGAAGTATACTGCACCAGCTCTGTTAAAGGGTTACAACTCATTACAGAAGAAAGCAACAGATATTGCATCACCACAGAAGAGAGGTGTATGTACAGCAGTTAAGACAGCTACTCCTAAGAAACCTAACTCAGCTCTTAGAAAAATTGCCAGAGTTCGTCTTTCTAACGGTATCGAAGTAACAAGCTACATCCCAGGAGAAGGACATAACCTTCAGGAGCATAGCGTTGTTCTGATCAGAGGAGGAAGAGTAAAAGACCTTCCGGGTACAAGATACCACATCGTTAGAGGTACACTTGATACAGCAGGTGTTGCAAAGAGACGTCAGGCACGTTCTAAGTACGGCGCAAAGAGACCAAAGGCTGGAAAATAGGAATTCATCACAGGTTGAATGAATAGTGACGGATTAGAAATATGGTTGAATAGATTTTCACGAATTTATGAACGTGTTTTTAAAGCCGCACGAACACATGAAGACGCTTGTCTTTGGACAAGTGGATTACCTAGTGAGTACCGTTGATTTAATTAAAATTTATTAAGGAGGGAAGAACCGTGCCACGTAAAGGACATACTCAGAAAAGAGAAGTATTAGCAGATCCATTATATAACAACAAAGTGGTTACTAAGCTCATCAATAATATCATGCTTGATGGTAAGAGAGGAGTAGCACAGAAGATTGTATATGGTGCATTCGCAAGAGTGGAAGAAAAAGCTGGTAAGCCGGCGATTGAAGTATTCGAAGAAGCTATGAACAATGTTATGCCTCTGCTTGAAGTAAAGGCAAGACGTATCGGTGGTGCCACATATCAGGTACCTATCGAAGTTAGACAGGATAGAAGACAGGCATTAGGTCTTCGTTGGTTGACAATGTTCTCACGTAAGAGAGGCGAAAAGACCATGGAAGAAAGACTGGCTAACGAAATTCTTGACGCTGCAAACAATACTGGTGCTGCAGTGAAGAGAAAAGAAGATATGCACAAGATGGCAGAAGCTAATAAGGCTTTCGCACACTATAGATTCTAGTAAGGAGAAGAAGCAATGGCTGGAAGAGAATATCCGTTAGAGAGAACTAGAAATATTGGTATTATGGCTCATATTGATGCTGGTAAAACAACATTAACAGAGCGTATTCTTTATTATACTGGTGTGAATCATAAAATCGGTGATACTCATGAAGGTACTGCTACCATGGACTGGATGGCCCAGGAGCAGGAAAGAGGTATCACAATTACTTCAGCTGCTACAACTTGTCATTGGACTCCTGAGTTTGAAGGCAAGCCACAGGCTGGTGCACCGGAATACCGTATCAATATCATTGATACTCCGGGACACGTTGACTTCACAGTAGAGGTTGAGCGTTCACTTAGAGTTCTTGATGGAGCTGTAGGTGTATTTGATGCACAGAATGGTGTAGAACCTCAGTCAGAGAACGTATGGCGTCAGGCGGATAAGTACAACGTACCTCGTATGGCGTTCATGAACAAGATGGATAAGCTTGGTGCTGATTTCTTTGGTTCCTGCGAACAGCTTATTTCTAAGCTTGGCAAGAATCCTGTTCTTGTTCAGATTCCAATCGGTAAGGAAGATTCCTTCAAGGGTATCGTTGACTTGTTTGAAATGAAAGCTTATATTTTCAATGGCGATAAGGGTGATGATATTTCAGTAGAAGAGATTCCGGACGATCTTAAGGAACAGGCTAAGGAATATCATGATAAGCTGATTGAGCAGTGCGTTGAATTAGACGAAGAACTCATGGAGAAGTATCTGGAAGGAGAAGAACTTTCTGAAGCAGAATTAAAAGCTGCTTTGAGAAAGGGAACAATTTCAGGTGATGCAATTCCATGTCTCTGTGGTACAGCTTATAAGAATAAGGGTGTTCAGAAACTTCTGGACGCAGTTATTGAATATATGCCGGCTCCTACTGATATCCCGGATATCACAGGTGTTGACGAGGATGGAAATGAAGTTGACAGAAAGTCATCTGATGAGGAACCATTCGCAGCGCTTGCATTTAAGATTATGACTGACCCATTCGTTGGTAAGTTAGCATTCTTCAGAGTATACTCAGGTACATTAAACTCAGGTTCTTATGTACTGAATGCAAACAAGAACAAGAAGGAAAGAGTTGGCCGTATCCTTCAGATGCACGCAAACAATAGAAAAGAAATCGATAAGGTTTACGCAGGAGATATTGCTGCTGCAGTAGGTCTTAAGTTTACAATAACAGGTGATACAATCTGTGATGAATCAGCTCCGGTTATCCTTGAGTCTATGGAATTCCCAGAACCGGTTATCGAGCTTGCAATCGAGCCGAAGACAAAGAATGACCAGGGTAAGATGGGTGAAGCTTTAGCAAAGCTTGCTGAAGAAGATCCTACATTCAGAGCTCATACAGATGCTGAAACAGGACAGACTATCATTGCAGGTATGGGTGAGCTTCATCTGGATATCATCGTTGACAGACTTCTTCGTGAATTTAAGGTAGAAGCTAATGTCGGTGCTCCACAGGTTGCTTATAGAGAATGCTTTACAAAGACTGTTGATGTTGACAGCAAGTATGCAAAACAGTCCGGTGGTCGTGGACAGTATGGTCACTGTAAAGTACGTTTCGAGCCTATGGATGCAAACGGTGAAGAATTATTCAAGTTCGAGTCAGAAGTTACTGGTGGTGCGATTCCTAAGGAATACATCCCTGCAGTTGGAGAAGGTATTGAAGAGGCTGCTCAGTCAGGTATTCTTGCCGGATTCCCTGTACTCGGTGTAAGAGCTGTTGTATACGATGGTTCTTATCATGAAGTGGATTCATCCGAAATGGCATTCCACATTGCCGGATCTATGGCGTTCAAAGAAGCCATGGCAAAGGCTGCTCCTGCAATCCTTGAACCGATCATGAAGGTTGAAGTAACCATGCCGGAAGAATACATGGGTGATGTCATTGGTGATATCAATGCTCGTCGTGGACGTATTGAAGGTATGGAAGATATCAGTGGTGGTAAGATGGTTAAGGCTTTCGTTCCGCTTGCTGAAATGTTCGGATACGCAACAGACCTTCGTTCTAAGACACAGGGTCGTGGTAACTACTCTATGTTCTTCGAGAAATATGAGCAGGCACCAAAGGCTGTTCAGGATAAAGTAATTGCTGCAAGAGCAAAATAATAAAAAAAAGTCTTGAAAATATTTCATTTATGCAATATAATCATAAATAGCCGTGTGATATTGGAGGGATAAGCTTTTTGCTTATCTTCCGGTATCATAAATCAAAGATTTAAGGAGGATTATAAAAAATGGCTAAGGAAAAGTTTGAAAGAAGCAAACCTCATTGTAACATTGGTACAATTGGTCACGTAGATCATGGTAAGACAACTTTAACAGCTGCTATCACAAAAGTACTTTCTGAGAGAGTTGCTGGTAACCAGGCTACAGATTTCGAAAATATCGATAAGGCTCCAGAAGAAAGAGAAAGAGGTATTACTATCTCCACATCTCACGTTGAGTACGAAACAGAAAACAGACACTATGCACACGTTGACTGCCCAGGACATGCTGACTATGTAAAGAACATGATCACAGGTGCTGCTCAGATGGATGGTGCTATCCTTGTAGTTGCTGCTACTGACGGTGTTATGGCTCAGACAAAGGAACATATCCTTCTTTCCAGACAGGTAGGTGTACCTTACATCGTAGTATTCATGAATAAGTGTGATATGGTTGATGATCCGGAACTTCTTGAATTAGTAGAAATGGATATCAGAGAATTATTAAATGAATATGAATTCCCAGGCGATGATACTCCTATCATCCAGGGTTCTGCTCTTAAGGCTCTTGAAGATCCTTCAAGCGAATGGGGCGACAAGATCATGGAACTTATGGCTGCAGTAGATGCATACATTCCAGATCCTCAGAGAGATACAGATAAGCCATTCCTTATGCCAGTAGAAGATGTATTCACAATTACAGGTCGTGGTACTGTTGCTACAGGTAGAGTAGAAAGAGGAACACTTCATCTTAATGACGAAGTAGAAATCCTTGGTATTCGTGAAGATGTTCGTAAGACTGTTGTAACAGGTATCGAAATGTTCAGAAAGCTTCTTGATGAAGCTCAGGCTGGTGATAACATTGGTGCTCTTCTTCGTGGTGTTCAGAGAACAGATATTGAAAGAGGACAGGTTATTGCAAAACCAGGTACTGTAACATGCCATAAGAAGTTTACAGCTCAGGTTTATGTATTAACAAAGGATGAAGGTGGACGTCATACTCCATTCTTCAACAATTATCGTCCACAGTTCTATTTCAGAACAACTGACGTAACAGGTGTTTGTGAATTACCAGCTGGTACAGAAATGTGTATGCCAGGTGATAACGTAGAAATGACTATCGAACTTATTCATCCAATTGCTATGGAGCAGGGTCTTGGATTCGCTATCCGTGAAGGTGGTAGAACAGTAGGTTCAGGTAAGGTTGCTAAGGTTATCGAATAATTGATAAATGATAAAACTTTTCAAGGCTTCCCAATTTTGGGAAGCCTTTTTTGGTGAATAATTACCATTTTCATCTTGAGTTTCCGTAAACTGCAATAAAAAGATAGATATGTATTTCCAAAATGCCAATCTGCCGATTTTTTGAGATTTTCAGAATGGCAGTGTTGAGAATAGAGGCACTTTAATAAGCCCCGCCGAAACCGGGCTTTGGGAGACCTGTTCTTTTATCTGTTTAAGCGGTCAGCTTAAGGCAGAGTTGATGGTATGCCGGACGCTTTGTCCGAAACCAGAGTCTGACGCCTTCTTTTGCATACGACAGTATGCCGGAGATGCCTTTCGCCAGCCGGTAATAGCTGAAATGTACTTTTTGTTTGATAGGGTTTGCTTTTTGTATAATTGCCATCTTCAGGACACTGGTTTCTGATTTCATGG
>CALWLV010000123.1 GCA_944381595.1 uncultured Roseburia sp. | reverse complement strand
CTCCTTTTCTTTTATTATAACACACTATTACAAACAAGTACATATAAAAACATAAAATTTGACAAAAAAATACAGGCATTACAAGGCCTGAGAGGTATTTTTCTTTTATTTAACTGTCAAACTCCCGCATCTGATGAGTCAAAAGCTCTTACAGGTCAGATTATGGTCAGCGATTTTGGTGCTTCGTTGTAAAAAATAGCAAAAATTATTATAATCCGAATTGATTTTTTGGATATTTTGTATTATACTAATAGATAGTAAAAATGGATATTTATCAATATGCAAAATATACAAATAAAAAGGAGGACAAAATGAAGCATTTTGGTAGAAAATTGACAGCTCTTTCTGCTGTATTGTGCTGTATGATGGCAGGAAGTGCATTTGCGGCAACGACATATACCACAAATTTTGGTGATGCCAACGATGATGGTTCCATCGATATCAGAGATATGCAGAAAATACAAAGGCATATTCTGGCTTTGGAAGACTTGGGGGATATCTTTTATAATATAGGGGACGTGGATAGGAATGGAATGCTGGATGTTATGGATATGAGTGATATTCAGAAAGATATTCTGGAATTGGGAAAGATCGAAAATATTCAGGTGACAGAGACAAACAGCACTGTTTCTGTGCATGATCCAAGTATTGTAAAGGATGAGAAGACAGGTACATATTATATCTTTGGTTCTCATATGGCATGGGCGAAGTCCACAGATTTATGTAATTGGACAACTTTTACCAATAATATTAACAGAGATTATAGAACATTGTTCCAGGCAGAAGCAGCATGGGCTGCCAAGGCAGATGCTAACTATGATGTGTCTGGAAATCTCTGGGCGCCGGATGTCATCTGGAATGAAGAGATGGGAAAATGGTGCATGTATATGAGTATCAATGGACCAAAGTGGAATTCTACGATTTCATTGCTGACTGCTGATAGTCTGGATGGTGACTGGACCTATGTGGGACCGGTCATTCAGTCAGGAATGAGTAATGGTTTTGGACCGACCTTTGATTATCAGAAGGTGACTGGAACCACAAATGTGAACAGATATACCAGCAATATAAGAAATGGAAATCCAACTTATGAACCACATGCCATTGATCCATGTGTCTTATATGACGAAAATGGAGACTTATGGATGTCATATGGTTCCTGGTCAGGCGGTATCGGCATGATTCGTCTGGATAACAAGACCGGATTAAGAGATTATAATACAACATACACATTGGATCCTGAGACATTGACGGATCCGTATACAGGATATAAAATTTCCGGTGGAAACCAGAAGAGCGGAGAGGCGTCTTACATTGAGAAAATTGGAAATCATTATTATCTGTTTGTTAGTTACGGCGGACTGGTAGCAAATGGCGGTTACAGCATGAGAGTGTTCCGTTCCGACAATATCACCGGTCCTTATGTGGATGAAAGCGGAGATTATGCAAGATTTCCACTGAATGGTGCAACCGGAAGTGCCGGAACAGGAGATATTAACGGAACAGTAGGAATGAGACTGATGTCCTATTATAAATGGAATACCATGGACGTTGCCCAGGTGGCACAGGGTCATAATTCTGTATTCGTGGATGAAGACGGCAAGGCTTTTGTGGTTTATCATACCAGAACAAATGACGGAACAGAAGGACATTATGTAAAGACTCACCAGTTATTTGTAAATGAAGATGGATGGCTTGTGGCAGCCCCATACCGTTATTCCGGAGAAACCTTAAATAAGAATGGATACAGTGCATCAAAGGTAGCTGGTACATATGAAGTGCTGATGCATAGGCAGAATGTAAATTATCAGGCATTGGAGTATGTTTCACCAGTGGAAATCACATTGAACAGCGATGGAACGGTAAGTGGTGAATATACCGGAACATGGACGTTGACAGAAAACAGTCCTTATATTACTGTTGTTTTAAATGGAAAAACATATAAAGGCGTAGTAGTCCGTCAGATTATCGAAGGAACTGATGAAGATACCATGTGCTTTACGCTTGTGGGAACAGAAGATGAGATGGCTGTCTGGGGTTCTAAGTCTCTGGAAGGAAAAAGAGCCGTAGATATGGCAAAGGAAAGACTGACAGTGGCATCCACTGCAGTACAAGACCTGGATCTTCCAACCGAAGGAATGTATGGTACATCGATTACATGGTCTTCTGACAGGGAAGATATCATTGCAGGAGATGGTACCGTGACAAAACCGGAAGAGGATACTACGGTAACATTAACAGCAACCTTTACCAATCACTCATATACCAGTACAAAAGACTATAAGGTAATGGTTTATGAAGCTCCGGCAAATGAAACGGATCCTTATATCGTTGCAAAATATTATACGAATGAAAAGGTAGACCTCACCAATGCAGTAGAGGGTACTTATGTATTGCCAAATCCTTTTAACAGGGATAATACCAGTGGATTAGAGATTTATAATGGTGCAGTCATTGAGTTTGATGTGGAATTGACAGGCAATTTCAAGGATCCAAATAGATTGGATACCATTCTGGCATTTACAGGTCCGGGGGAAAATGGAAAGTTATACTTCACGGGTGGTTCTTATCTTGGTTATAATGCCCTTGGAGGATACTATGATGCAAACATCGATAATGTGAATTGGAGACCAGGTACAGACTTTATTGGACAATCAGCAAAAGTAAGAATTGACCTTCTTCCAACAGGATATCAGGTCCGCGTAAATGGCGAGGTGGTTTATACCAACGAAAGTGTGGATAAAGGCGATATTTTGGGAAGCAATGCTAAAATGAGTGGATATAATAATGTATTAAAATGGCTGAATCAGACAGCAACTACCTTAAATCTTGGTTGGGGCTCCTGGTGGAATGTATCATATCCGGGAACTATTAGTAATATTGTATGTTATGCATATCCGGTGGAACAGATTGATGAATCCGAATATCTTTATTATGAAGCATACAACGATGGAACGGATGCATGGACTTCCGGAAATGCACAGTCTGCTATTACAACAGCAAATGATGGAGATGCACATGGAAATTATATGAATTTTGCATCTGGAGAAGACATTGGAAACAGAGGTGCTTACTCTGCAATCGATTGTAAAGTTTCTGAAAATTACAGTGTGGAAGTAGATGTCAAATTAACACCGGGTAATGTTGCCAATCGCTCATTATCACAATTTGCCATTACAACAACGAGAACAGATGCAAAAGCAGGTAATAATAATGGTATTACCAGCGGATACCTGGTGAAATTATCCGCAGGACCAAGTTCCGAGACTTATACGATTAATGACAGCAACCAGACAGTGACAATCCCAAGTAATACATGGGTTACCGTGAAAGCTGTCGTAACAACCGGAAATAATGTGGCACTGACGATTACAAATCAGTCAACCGGAGAAGTGTTGTATACAGGAACTGTTACGGCAAATAATTCTACCGAATTCGCAGGATTATATCTCTTAAGAGGAAGAGGTGCCGGAACAGCATCCGTAGATACGGTAAGAATTAAAAATAATTAATTGGAATAAGGAATGAATGGAATATCTTCAGTTGCTTCGGTAACTGAAGATATTTTTCGGGAAAGATGAATGACCAGAGAAGAGAAATATATGAAAGAAGCCATCCGTCAGGCAAAGAAAGCATATGCCATAGGAGAAGTTCCCATCGGATGCGTGATTGTATATCAGGACAAAATAGTGGGTAGAGGCTATAACCGCCGTATGACGGATAAAAATTCCTTATCCCATGCAGAATTGAATGCCATTCGTAAGGCGTGCGGAAAACTGGGGGACTGGAGACTGGACGATTGTGAAATGTTTATTACATTAGAACCTTGTCAGATGTGTTCCGGGGCGATTGTACAGTCCAGAATCAAAAAGGTTTATATTGGAAGTATGAATCCAAAGGCCGGTTGTGCCGGTTCTATTTTAAATCTTCTGCAGGTTCCTCAGTTTAACCACCAGGTAGAAGTAGAAAAAGGAATTTTGGAAGAAGAATGCAGTCAGATGTTAAAACAGTTTTTTAGGGAATTAAGAGAAAAAAATAAGGAAAAAAAGAACGATGTGGAGACAGATAGAGACAGAACGGTTGACACTGAAACTGTTGGATAAAAAGGGAGCCGGTCAGGTGTTGGATTTTCTGTTAGAGAACCGGGATATGATAGAAAAATATGAAGCGAAAAAGCAGCCTTTGTATTATACAAAATTTTATCAGGAATCCCTGATTCAGACGGAATATGATGCCGCCTTGAAGAAAGCTTATTTGCGTTATTATATCTTTGAAAAAAACAGGGAAGAAGTGATAGGAACAGTTTCTGTGGGGCAACTCAGACCTTATCCCTATAACAGTGGGGTGTTAGGATATAAAATGGCCGGAAGATATATGGGCAGAGGGTATGCAACAGAGGCTGTGGCGAGCATGTGTGAAGCAGCCTTTGGTTATCTGGGATTACACCGGTTAGAAGCCTATGTGCTGGATGAAAATATCCCCTCTATCCGCGTGCTTGAGAAAAATGGATTCAAAAAAGAGGGTCTTTGTCAGAAAAATCTGTGTGTGAATGGTCAATGGAGAGATCATTTTCTGTTTGGGAAAATTAAATAGAAGTCATAAACAAAAACGTTCCATAATATAGTAGGATTATGGAACGTTTTTTGGGAGATAGAGTATGTATAAAAGACTGGTAGTATATTTATATTATTATAAAGACAGAGAAAAAAAAGAAAATTGCGGCTATATGAAAATACATAGTAACAATGGGATGTGCCGGATGGATGCAAAAATCTCAAATGTACCGGAATTAAATGGGGAATTGGGATTTTATCTCCTTACCGAAACGGAGGGACAGTTGGAAGGACATAAGGTCATGTCCGGTGATATGAAAAATGGCAGCATGGAGTTAAGATATGAGTGTAAATGCAGCAATGTGGTGGATACATATTCTATTGATGAAATCCTTGGTGTGTTGTTTTATGATGGAGAATCGATGCAACATGCAATCTGTGGAACTACCAGAATAGAGGATGTGAATCTATATGAATTTAAAAATAAAAAGGAAATTCACACGGAAGAAATCCGAACACTGGAGGACGAAACTACAGTTTATGAGTATGATGAAGATTGCCTGAAGAGAAAAGAGCAGGGGGAGAAAGAGTGTGGAGAAACACCTGAAATTGCAGAATGTAGCATGAATTTGGAGGATGAAGTGAATTGTCATCCCAGAACCATAGGAGTGTGGCAAGAGAAATTATTCTGTGCTTTTCCCAAAGTGAAGATTTGCATTCATGAAATCCCTACGGTTGGAATTAAGCTGAAACCTTGTGATATTGTCTGGTTTCCGGGAAGATACTGGAGACTTTCATCCAATCAGTTTCTGTTAAACGGATATGACCGATATCGGTATCTGATGTTTTTCAAAGGAGTGGGGGAACAGGAAGGAAAATACTATCTGGGAATACCCGGAATGTTTGGAATTCAAACTGCCATGACTGCAAAAACATATGGGTTTACAGACTTTTTCAGTGTAGAAGAAGAGTCGAAAGGAAATGAGAAATTTGGTTTTTGGTGTCAGGAAACTTGATATTTAAGATGAGAAAGTGTATACTTCAATTTACGAAATGAGATATTGGAGGAGGAAGGATGCTTACAGTTAGTGATGTATCTTTGAGATGCCTGGGAAGAAATACGTTTGCCAGAGGTGAATTGATTTATCAGGTAAAGAATGTGAAAGAGTTTTCAACAGAGACGCTTCCGGATGGACATAAGATACTGGTTCATGCAAAGGTGAAGGGAAATAATGTGACAGATTATGATACCAGAGCTGTGGTTGATGAGGTGAGCAGTTCTGTGGAAAATGTATACTGCAATTGCCCCGGCTATAATGAATATGCGGGTCTTTGCAAACATTGTGCAGCGATGTTATTGGAATATATTGCGAGAAGAGATGGGCATGAAATACAGAATTTCTCTTTGGTAAGACGAGATACGGATATTGGATTTCGTGCAATCCTGGAGAAATTTTCTATGTCAAAGAGAGTCGGGTTCCTGCAGCCGGAGGTTGCCGGGCGCATCCGGATGATTCCTTCTCTGGTAGAAGAGGGGAAAACCTTAAAAGCAGAGTTTCGGATAGGAATACATCACTTTTATCAGATAAAAAACATTCCCAAATTTGTACAGGAAATCAAATCCATGGAGCTGGTAAAATATGGAAAAAATCTGGAATTTTATAATACAATTTATGCATATACAGAAGCATCCAAAGAAATGATACGATTCATCATTTCCTGTTCAGAGGAAGATGGCGTAAGGGGAAAGCAGGACAAATATTTGGTGTTAAAAGCCAGTGTGTTGGATGAGTTTATGAAACTTCTGGAGAAAGAACCGGTTTCTCTGACCAGAGAAGGATATGAAATCGGAAAAGTTTCCATTGTTGAGGGTACACCAAAGGATGTGCTTCAGATTGAAGGGGTAGAAGGAGGAGTATTCATTCGTACAGAGAAACAGTGCATCTGGCATGGCAGAAACTATGCATATCTTCCATATAGGGATAAGATATATCGAATGAAACTGGATGATTGTGCGTATCTGGAGGAATTTATCCGGTATTCCAATGCCTATGCGAAGCAGGGGATTTTTTTATCAGACAGAGAACTGCCCCTGTTTGTAAGAGATATGCTGCCGGAATTAAAACAGGTATACCATGTGAAAACAGAGAAATTTGACGAGGGGAAATATAAAAGCAGGAAAGTAATGTTTGAGTTTTATCTCGACGCACCGGAGTTGAATTTGATTACCTGTAAGGCACTGGCAGTTTATCATCCGGAAGAAAAATTCAATATTTTTGACAAAAGTTTACCGGAGCATGACAGAGATCTTTTGCAGGAATCGATGATTGCCGCAAAGATTCAGAATATGACCGATGCGTTTGACCCGGAAACCTGTTGTCCGGTTATCAGCAGCGAAGATAACATATATGAATTCCTGACACAGGGAATTGAAATATTAAGAAAGTTCGGTGAAGTATTTGTCTCTGATGAGATGAAAAAATTAGAAGTAAAAGCAGCACCCAGGGTGGAACTTGGGATTTCCCTGAAAGGTGATTTGCTTGAGCTGACATTGGAAAATGGGGAACTGCCCTTGGATAAGCTGGCAGAAATTTTATCCCGGTATGATAGAAAGAAAAAATATTATCGGTTGAAAACAGGTGAATTTTTGAGGATGGAACATGAAGAATTGGCTGTTCTTGCAGATATGGGGAAACACCTGCATTTTAGCAGAAAAGAGTTGGCCCGGGGCAAAATAAGAATTTCCAGATACCATTCCTTTTATCTGGATGCCGGTATGAAACAGTTTGGAGAAATTACATATCATTATGACCGTGCATTTCAAAAACTTCTGGATGAATGGAAACATATTTCTCAAGAGGAATTGGACATGCCGGGGGATTTCAACCACACGCTCAGAGAATATCAGAAACAAGGTGTTATCTGGATGAAGAAGTTAAAGACGCTGGGATTTGGAGCGGTACTTGCCGATGAAATGGGACTTGGAAAAACGTTGCAGGTCATTGCACTTCTGGCATGGAATAAGAGAGAAAGACTAGAAGGACAGCCGGTTTATCCCACATTGGTGGTTTGTCCGGCGTCCCTGATTTATAACTGGAAATCGGAGTTGGAGCGTTTTGCACCGGAACTTACAATCCGCATGGTTTCCGGGACTTCCGCCCATCGACGGGAAATTCTTCTGGGAGAAGAAAAGCAGGATGTATGGATTACATCCTATGATTTATTGAAACGAGATATATTGTTCTATGAAAATCAATTTTTTGAATTTCAAATTATTGATGAAGCACAGTATATAAAAAATCATAATACACAGGTGTCAAAGGCAGTAAAACAGGTACGGGCAGATTATAAGATTGCGCTGACCGGTACGCCGGTGGAAAATAGATTAAGTGAATTATGGAGTATCTTTGATTATGTGATGCCGGGATTTCTATATTCCTATCGCCAGTTTCGGGAAGAAATAGAGTCGCCGATAGTGACACAAAGCGATGATGAGAAAATGGAATATCTGCAGAAAGTAATTGCACCATTTGTGCTTCGAAGAAGGAAGAAGGACGTCCTTCAGTTTCTTCCGGATAAGCTGGAGAAAAATATGTATGTACAAATGGAAGAAGAGCAGAGAGAACTGTATCTTGCCCATGTTCAGAGGATGAAAATGTTGTTGGAGGGGGAGAGCGAGGAGCAGTTTCATAAGTCAAAAATACAGATTTTTTCGGAGCTTACAAGACTTCGTCAGATTTGCTGTAATCCGGAATTGGTCTATGAGAAATATCACGGAGGCTCGGCAAAAACAACCATGTGTATGGAATTAATCAGGGATGCCGTGGAAGGTGGACATAAAGTACTGCTTTTTTCCCAATTTACGTCTATGTTGGATTTGCTTTTGAAAGCACTCAGAAAGGAAGGAATCGATTATCTTACCTTAACAGGAAGTGTGAGTAAAGAAAACAGGATAAAATTAGTACAGGAATTCAACCGTGGAGAAGTTCCGGTATTTTGTATTTCTCTGAAAGCTGGTGGAACAGGATTGAATCTGACAGCAGCAGATATCGTGATTCATTATGATCCATGGTGGAATGTAGCAGTTCAGGATCAGGCAACGGATCGGGCTCATAGAATTGGACAGAAGAATGTGGTAACCGTATATAAATTAATTGCAAGGGACACCATTGAAGAAAAAATTGTAGAGTTACAGGATAAGAAACGGGAACTGGCAGAGCAGATTCTTGGAAATTCCGGTCTTCGTTCCGTAGAAATTACCAGAGAACAGATTTTGGAATTATTGCAATAAATTCGAAAAAACGCTTGCATTAAAGAAAAAAATATGCTAAAGTATTGATTTGTGGTATATAAAACAAATATCCTTGCTCACTCTGGATGAGCGGGCCAAAGACCAAAAGGAGGTAAAAGACATGAATAAGTATGAGTTAGCATTAGTTGTTAACGTGAAGCTCGAAGAAGAAGAAAGAGCAGCTGTAGTCGAAAAGGTAAAAGATTATATTGTACGTTTCGGTGGTACAGTAACAGATGTAGAAGAATGGGGTAAGAAGAGATTAGCTTACGAAATTCAGAAGATGAAAGAAGCATACTACTACTTCATCAAATTCGAGTCAGAAAATGCAGATTGTCCAAACGAAGTGGAAAGCAACGTTCGTATTATGGAAAATGTAATCAGATTCTTAGTAGTGAAACAGGAAGCTTAAGAGTTCGGACAATAGTCATAGGATGATTGGAATCTCCTCGGACAGGTTGTCCAATAGGAGGAAGTAAAATGAATAAAGTAATACTTATGGGAAGACTTACAAGAGACCCGGAAATCAGATACTCTCAGGGAGAAAATTCCACAGCAGTTGCAAGATTTACTCTTGCAGTGGACAGACGTTTCAAACGAGACGGTGCAAATGAGCAGACTGCAGATTTTATATCTTGCGTCGCATTTGGCAGAACAGCGGAATTTATGGAGAGATATACTCGTCAGGGAACAAAGCTTGTAGTCGAAGGAAGAATTCAGACAGGCAGTTATACAAATAAGGATGGCAACAGAGTGTATACTACGGATGTAGTAGTAGAAAACACGGAATTTGCAGAAAGCAAAGCATCTGACAGCAGCAGCAGTTTTGCAGGCAATCATGGTGGATTTGAACAGTCATCCGCAAGACCGGAACCTACCAGTGCAATCGGGGATGGATTTATGAACATTCCGGATGGCGTGGAAGATGAGGGACTGCCATTTAACTAAAATCAAACAGGAGGTAAGAGATATTATGCCAGCAACAGAAGCAAAGAAGACCGGTAACGAAACTTCAATGAAGAGAAGACCTATCCGCAGAAGAAAAAAAGTTTGTGTATTCTGCGGAGATAAGAACGGTGTTATTGATTATAAGGATACAAACAAATTAAAGAGATATGTGTCAGAAAGAGGTAAGATTCTTCCTAGAAGAATCACAGGAAACTGTGCAAAGCATCAGAGAGCTTTAACAGTAGCAGTAAAGAGAGCAAGACACGTAGCTCTTATGCCATATTCTATCGACTAATGTTGATTTCAAAGACCGATGAGCGGAGATGGTTCATCGGTCTTTTTGTCATAAATTGTAAGTTTAGGTAGACAATAAAGTCAAAAGAAGGTATAATGGTCTGATACGAATGGGCATGAAATATTTAAGACAGAAAGACAGAGTAAATTTGCTTTTTTTTGAGTGCATAGATTTAGAAAGATAGCGATGCTGTTAGATGGCTTTTGCTATCTTTTTTGTTTTTCTATTTATACTGTGTTGGGATAATTCGAGTAATCGAAACTGTTCCGATATCATTATAGGGATAATTGAAAAGCATAAGGAGTGATTTGTATCATATGAAGTTAATAAGAAATGAGATTGGATTTAAGAAGAGAACAAAAGTACTTATATTAGTATGTGCAGCTATCCTTATTTTGGCAATTTCCATTTTGTGTATAGAGATATCAAAGAAAACAAAGCAATCCATAGAAAATCTGGTAAGGGATGATATTATCAGTATCAGTGTGCAGAATGCGATTATTGTACGTGAAGAATTAGGAGAGAAACAGAGGTTTCTGCAGGCGTTGGTGGACGATATTCGGAGTAATGGATTCACTACCGAGCAGGAGATATTAAAAAAATTGGAAGTTTATATATCCCATTATAATTTTTATGATATAGGAATTCTCTACCCCAATGGGATTTGTCACAAAGTGGGTGGAGATGTCGTGGATTTGAGCCAGAAAGATTATTATAAGAAAAGTTATCAGGGAGGCTCGTTGATTACAGAAAGCTACCTGTCCGAAGGTGGGGAAGAGGTTCAGTTGAATATTCTGCTTGCACCGATTATGTTTGATGGAGAAGTAAAACTTGTCTTAACAGCTACCTATCGGTCCAATGATTTTGCAGAACTTGTGAATATCAAATCCTTTCAAAGTGAGGGACAGAGTTTGATTATTGATTCGGAAGGAAAATCAGTGGTCACACTGCAGGATTACAAAAATAAGGAATATTCCGATATGCTGAATTTTATCAACAGTAATTCTGAATTGCGTCCGTCAGAAGAATCCGGAGAAAATAATTATTTTACTTTTACTTACAAAGGGAGAGAATATCTTTCCTATATGGCTGAAATCGGAATTGAAGACTGGTATTTAATGAGTTATGTGGATAAACAAGAGGTTTTCTCAAATGTATGGGATATGGAACAAAATGTGATTACCCATATGGTCATTTCTGCTGCGATTATTATCTTGATATTGTTAATATCACTCCATGTATATCACAGATATCAAAGGAAAATTCAGTCGGTAGTATTTTATGATGAACTGCTTGGTGAGAAAAATTATGAATATCTCAGGCTATATTTTCGAAATATGAAGCAGGAGGAAAGAGAACAATCTACCCTTATGGTGTTCGACATTGACAGATTTAAAGTGCTGAATCTGTCTTATGGAAGAGAAAAGGGGGATGTTTTGTTACAATATGTTCACGATATTTTCAGGGAAGAGCTTCCGGAAGATCAGTTATTTCGAAATCGCTCCGACCATTTTGTGGCATTAATCAAAAAAGCATCCAAAGATGAAGTAGAAAGAAAGGTAAAAAAATTAATATGGCGTTTGGAGACGGATATTGAAGAAGGCCGTGTGGTGTCTTTTAGCCTTTCTTTTGGAATTTGTCAGATGCAGGGCATCAAAGATATTCGTACTGCTTATACCAATGCAATGATTGCAAAAAATACAGTGAAATATAATCAGATTATAAAATATGCGTTTTTTGATGATGACTTAAGAGCCTTCAGTATGCAAAACCAGGAAATGGAAGCATCTTTTAACCATGCAATACAGAATGGGGAATTTCATGTGTTTTATCAGCCCAAATTTGATATGAGAACAGGGGAAGTGGTAGGTTCAGAGGCACTTGTGCGCTGGGTGAAACCGGATGGTAAGATTATTTCTCCTGCAAAGTTTATCCCGTGTTTTGAGAGCTGTGGTAAGATTATCCAGTTAGACGAAACCATGCTGGAAATGGTTTGCACGCAGATGAAAGAAATGATATCCCAGGGAATTGATGTGAAGAGGGTGTCGGTGAATCTTTCCAGAGTTCACTTAAAACAGCCCCATATCACACAGAAAATAAAGAACACAATCAGACGTTTTGACATTAATCCGTCAAAACTTGCCTTTGAAATAACGGAAAGTGCTCTGCAGGAAAACATTACCATGAAGAAAATTGTGAAAGAACTGCATGATATGGGATGTCGTGTGGATATGGATGATTATGGAACCGGAATTTCAAGTCTTTATTCTCTGGCAAACAATGATTTCGATTTTATTAAGCTGGACAAAAGTTTCATTGACCATATAGGAGATAGCAAAATGGAGTCCGTGATTAAATCAACCATAGATCTGGCTCTTCGACTGAATCTGGGGTTAGTTGCGGAAGGAGTTGAGACCCGGGAACAGGTAGATTTCCTTATGGAAAACGGGTGTTATTATGCTCAGGGATATTACTATTCCAAACCGATAACCAAGGATGAATATATGAATCTATTAAAGAATACTGCAGACGTATAAGGCAATGAGGGAAGCTTTGGCTTCCCTTTTTTAGTATTGTAAATTCCCCTGAAATAGGCTATAATAAAAGATAGCTTATGCAGTTTTGAAACAGGCACTGTCGGGGTGCAAAAGGAGGTTGTAAGATGTCAAAGCGTTTAGACAGGGGAGCTGGAGTATTACTTCCGATTAGCAGTCTTCCGTCTCCCTATGGAATCGGGACCATGGGAAAGGATGCGTTTAAATTCGTGGACCAGCTGGTAAAGGCAGGACAGAAATACTGGCAGGTGCTGCCGGTAGGACCGACCAGTTATGGAGACAGTCCATATCAGTCATTTTCCGCATTTGCAGGGAATCCCTATTTTATTGATTTGGATGGACTGATTAAGGATGAATTGCTGAAACAGCAGGAAGTAGACGATGTTTCGTGGTTTGTGACAGAAGAATACATTGAATATGATGTATTATATACCAATCGTTTTCCATTGCTTCGCAAAGCATTTCAGCGTTGGAAAAAGAAGAAAAGTTCCGGGTTTAAGAAGTTCGTGAAAGAAAATAAATTCTGGCTGGAGGATTATGCTTTATTTATGGCGTGTAAGGAAGCCTTTGACCAGAAGGAATGGCTCAGTTGGGATGAAGATATCAGGAATCGTGAAGAAAAGGCCATGGAGCGCTATGGAAAACAGCTGGAGGAAGAGATTGAATTCTGGAAGTTTTTGCAGTTTCGTTTTTATAAAGAATGGTATAAATTAAGGAAATATGCAAACGAGAAAGGAATTCAGATCATCGGGGATATTCCCATCTATGTTGCACTGGATAGTGCTGATGTATGGGCTCACAGAGAATTATTCCAGTTAGATGGAGATGGAAGACCTGTGGAAGTGGCAGGCTGCCCGCCGGATGCGTTTGCAGAAGATGGACAGAAGTGGGGAAATCCATTGTACGACTGGAGTCGGATGGAACTGGATGGTTTTGCATGGTGGAAGGCAAGGATGAGAGCCTGCGTGCAGTTGTATGATGTCATCCGAATTGACCATTTTATTGGAATTACCAGATATTTTTGTATTCCGGCAGATAAGCTGGGGAAAGACGGACATTATTCCTATGGACCGGGAGGAAGTTTTACAAAAGCCATGAACAGCGTCCTTGGTGATACCAAATTGATTGCTGAGGATTTGGGAGTGGATTATCCGGCAGTGGAAGAACTGTTAAAGAAAGAAGGATATCCGGGCATGAAGGTGTTGCTGTTTGCCTTTGATGGAGGGGCAGATAACAAATACCTGCCTCACAATGCAGAGCAAAATTGCGTCATGTATCTGGGAACGCATGATAACGATACTGCCAGAGGATATTTGCAGTCCCGAACCAAAGGACAGCTGGAATTTATCAAGGAATATGTCAGTGCACAAGAGGATAAAGATATTGTCCGACAGATGATTAAGACTGCATATTTGAGTGTGGCAGACACAGTCATTATTCAGATGCAGGATATTTTGGAAAAAGATAATTGCGCAAGAATGAATTTTCCATCCACATTAGGCACAAACTGGAAATGGAGACTGGAGAAAGGTGCCTTTGATAAGGAGAAAATCGCATTTTTGAAACGACTGACAGAACTTTCAGCGCGTTAAAGAAAAGTAACAGAAAGGAAATTGACCATGGTAAATGAAAAGTGTGTAAGTAAGTATGGAAAAGAATTAAAAGCCTGCACAGACAGAGAAATTTACATTGTACTTTTGGAACTGGTAAAGGAACTGGCACAAGAGAAAGTCAGCAATAAGGGCAAGAAGAAGGTATATTATGTGTCTGCGGAATTTCTGATTGGAAAACTTTTGTCGAATAATATGATAAATCTGGGTATTTTCGAGGATGTAAAACGAGAACTGGAAGAAGTGGGAAAAAATATTTGTGATATCGAAGAAATCGAACCGGAACCATCTCTGGGAAATGGCGGACTTGGACGTTTGGCAGCATGTTTCCTGGACTCGATTGCATCTCTGGGATTAAATGGAGATGGAATCGGACTGAATTATCACCTGGGTTTATTTAAACAGGTATTCCAAAACCATCTGCAGAAGGAGACGGCAAATCCATGGATGGAAGAAAACGGCTGGCTGAGGAAAACGGAAGTATCTTATCCGGTGGAATTCGGGGATTGTACCGTAATCTCCAGAATGTATGACATTGATGTGGTAGGATATGGAAACCGGACCACCAAACTGCATTTGTTTGATGTGGAGACTGCGGATGAGTCCATTGTCACACCGGGTGGAATTGATTTTGACAAGAAAGATATCGCCAGAAATCTTACCTTGTTCCTGTATCCGGATGATTCGGATGAGGCAGGAAGACAGCTGCGAATCTATCAGCAGTATTTTATGGTAAGCAATGCTGCAAGACTGATTATAAAAGAATGCAGGGAAAAGGGCAGCACGCTTCATGATCTTCCAGATTATGCAGTCATTCAGATTAACGATACACATCCGACCATGATTATTCCGGAATTAATCCGTATTCTCACGAAAGAAGAAGGATTTACCATGGATGAAGCAGTGGAAGTAGTTTCAAAGACCTGTGCGTACACGAACCATACGATTTTGGCAGAGGCACTGGAGAAATGGCCGATGGAGTATCTGGAGAAAGTGGTTCCTGCCATTGTTCCAATTATCCAGGAACTGGATAAAAGAGTGCGGGCAAAGGTTTCCGATGAAAGCACATATATTATTGATAAAGAGAATCTTGTCCACATGGCACACATTGATATCCACTATGGCTTCAGTGTAAATGGAGTGGCACATCTTCATACAGAGATTTTAAAGGATTCCGAACTTCATAATTTTTATGAGCTTTATCCTGAGAAATTCAACAATAAGACAAATGGAATTACATTCCGCAGATGGCTGCTTCACTGCAATGAAGAACTGGCAGTTTATATCAGTGAACTAATCGGGGATGGATATAAAAAGAATGCCATGGAACTGGAGAAACTGACACAGTATCTGGATGATGAAAACGTACTGGATCGATTGATGCAGATAAAAAAGAACAACAAACTGAGATTGAAACAGTATCTGAAAGCCACCCAGAATGTGGATATTGATGAAAATTCTATTTATGACATTCAGGTGAAGCGCCTTCATGAATATAAAAGACAGCAGATGAATGCATTATATGTGATATATAAATATCTGGAGATTAAGAAAGGCAATAAACCAAAAACACCGATTACTGTTATTTTTGGTGCAAAGGCGGCTCCTGCTTATGTGATAGCAAAGGATATTATCCATTTGATCCTATGTCTGCAGGAGTTGATTCAAAATGACCCGGAGGTAAATCCTTATCTGAAAGTTGTGATGGTGGAAAATTATAATGTATCCAAGGCAGCTAAGATTATCCCGGCTTGTGATATTTCGGAGCAGATTTCTCTGGCGTCCAAAGAGGCATCCGGAACCGGCAATATGAAGTTTATGTTAAATGGCGCGTTGACACTGGGAACTATGGATGGTGCCAATGTAGAGATTGCAGAACTGGTGGGAGATGAGAATATCTATACCTTTGGAGAATCCAGCCAGGACGTGATAAATCATTATAACAACCATGATTACCGGGCTGCAGATTATTATATTGAAGATAAACAGATAAAAGAACTGGTGGATTTCATTATCAGCAGTGAAATAATGAGAATCGGAGATGTAACAACACTTCTGCGTCTTCATACGGAACTTATTTATAAAGACTGGTTTATGACGCTTCTGGATCTGAAAGATTATATCCGCACAAGAGAACAGATGTACCAGGACTATGAAGATAAGAGAAACTGGGCAAGGAAGTCATTGATGAATATTGCGAAAGCCGGATTTTTTTCATCAGACCGAACGATTGCAGAGTACAATGAGGATATCTGGAAACTGACAGAATAGGAAGTTCGGATATAAAAATACGGAAATGGAGTATATTATATGAACGGTAGATTAAAACTGAAAGGCAGAGTATTTACGCATCTGGTATATCCAATCGTTATGGCTGTAGCATTGTTTCTTACAGGTATAGGGATTACGATAGTGAACGCCGATGCCGGTTCTCTTATCTTAAGTCTGTCCATCGTGTATTTGATTTTTACCATTGTGATGTATGTGGTCAATCAGAAACTGGTTATGCAGGAAATGATAAAATTTGCTGTAGACTATGCTCAGGTTCAGAAAGAGCTTCTGGATGATATGGTCATTCCCTATGGACTGATTGACCGTCAGGGCAACATTCTCTGGCAAGATGGAGAGATGGGACGTTTGCTAAAAAGAGAATATGGCAAACGTGTACCGGAGGTATTTAAGGAGATTACAGACAAACATCTGGAATTGGGGAACGAAATCAAAGAGATGCACATTAATTATAAGGATCATTATTACAGAGTGCAGCTAAAACGGGTAAATACGGATAAAGCCTTTGATAATACTGAGATTCTGGACATAGAAAATCAGGAATATGTGATTGCCATGTACATGTTTGATGAGACAAGGCTTCGCAGGGTGGAGAAAGAAAATTTTGACCAGAAGCTGGTTGTTGGTATGCTGTATATTGACAATTATGAAGAGGTTTTAGAAAGTATCGAAGATGTGAAAGCATCGCTGCTTGCAGCGTTAATCGACCGGAAGATTAATAAATTTATTGCCGGAATCGATGGAATTGTCCGTAAATTGGAGAAAGATAAGTACTTTCTGGTATTAAAGCGTCAGTCTCTTGAAGCGGTTCGTTCGGACAAATTTTCCATTGTAGACGATGTGAAGACGGTCAATATAGGAAATGAGCAGCAGGTAACTATCAGCATAGGAATCGGTATGGGTGGAGAATCCTACAGTCAGCTTTGCGATTATGCGAGAGCAGCGATTGACCTGGCATTGGGACGAGGCGGTGACCAGGCAGTAGTCAAGGATGGAGAAAATATTTATTATTATGGTGGAAAAACCAAGTTGGTGGAGAAAAATACCAGAGTGAAAGCCAGAGTGAAAGCCCACGCTCTGAGAGAGATTATCGAGTCCAAGGACAATTTGCTGATTATGGGGCATAAGCTCAGTGATATCGATTCTCTGGGGGCTGCCATAGGTATTTATAAAGCAGCTACAGTATTGAACAAACCGGCGAATATTGTGTTGAATGATGTAACTGCAACACTGAAACCGATGGTTGACCGATTCATAGAAAAACAGGAGTACAGCAGGTTATTTATTAATAACGAAAGAGTGGCAGATTTCATTGGGGATAATACACTGGTGGTTGTTGTGGATGTAAATCGTCCGTCCAGAACAGAATGTCCTCTGTTATTGGAAAAAATCAAATCTGTGGTTGTGTTGGATCACCACAGACAGAGTTCAGAAATCATAGAGAATGCGCTGCTTTCCTATATTGAGCCATTTGCATCTTCCACCTGTGAGATGGTGGCAGAAATCCTGCAGTATATTCAGGATGGAATCAGGTTAAAACCTTTGGAGGCGGATGCCATGTATGGCGGTATCGTCATTGATACGAATAATTTTATTCAAAAAACCAGTGTACGAACATTTGAAGCAGCAGCATTTCTAAAACGTCATGGAGCTGATGTTATCCGGGTTAAGAAAATGTTCCGGGATAATTTCAGCGATTACAAATGGCGGGCAGATGCCGTTACAAATACAGAGATTTTCCTGGGATGCTTTGCAATTACCGTGTGCCGGTCAGAAGAAGTTGAGAGTCCGACTGTTTTGTGTGCTCAGGTTGCCAATGAACTGTTGGATATCAACGGAATTGAGGCCTCTTTTGTATTGACGGATTACAATCATAAAATATACATCAGTGCAAGGTCCATTGATAATATCAATGTTCAGTTAATCATGGAGCGCATGGGAGGCGGCGGACATATGAATATGGCCGGTACACAGATAGAAAATGTGAACTTGGAAGATGCAAAACAAATGGTGATAGAAACGGTAAAGCAGATGAAAGAGGAAAAAGCGATTTAAAAGAGAAAGTAGAGGAAGAGACATGCAGGTAATTTTATTGGAAGATGTAAAATCATTGGGAAAAAAAGGAGAAATCGTCAAGGTAAATGACGGATATGCCAGAAATTTTATATTAAAAAAGAACTTAGGACTGGAAGCAACTCCTGCAAATTTGAATGATTTAAAATTAAAGAAGGCAAATGATGCCAAGGTTGCTCAGGAAAAATTAGAAGATGCACAGGCGTTTGCAAAGGAATTAGAAAAAAGCACTGTTGTAGTTAAGATTAAATCAGGTAAAGATGGAAGAACCTTTGGTTCTGTTTCTTCCAAAGAAATTGCATTGGAAGCAAAAAAACAGTTGAATTTCGATATTGATAAGAAAAAGATTGTATTGGATGAGCCAATTAAGACCATTGGAACTCATATCATCCAGATTAAGCTGCACAAAGACGTGACAGCAAAAATGAATGTGAAGGTACAGGAAGCATAATTGAATTGAGGGAATAACAATGGAGGAAGCACTCATTAAGAAAATCATGCCCCACAGCATAGAAGCGGAGCAGGCAGTGATTGGATCCATGATTATGGACCAGGATGCAGTGGAATCTGCAGTGGAAATTCTGCATGCGGAAGATTTCTACGGGAAACAGTATGGAACTCTGTTCCAGGCAATGAAGGAACTGAATATGGAAAATAAGCCGGTGGATCTGGTTACACTTCAGGATAAGCTGAAGGAAGATAATGTTCCGGAAGAACTGGCAGGAATGGATTTTATCAGAGAAATTCTAAATGCAGTACCTACCTCGGCAAATGTAAAGTATTATGCCGGAATTGTCCGGGAAAAGTCACTGCTCAGGAAATTAATCCGGACAACGGAGGATATTGCAGCCCAGTGTTATCAGGGAACAGAATCCGTAGAGGTGTTGATGGACACCACAGAAAAGAAGATTTTCCAACTGATGCAGAGCAGAGGCGGAGGGGATTTTACCCCTATTCGGCAAGTGGTAATCAATGCGTTGGAAAGAATTGAAGCTGCATCCAAACAAAATGGAAGTATTACAGGCGTATCCACAGGCTTTATTGATTTGGATTATCAGACTTCCGGAATGCAGCCTTCTGATTTGATTCTTGTGGCGGCAAGACCTTCCATGGGAAAAACGGCATTTGTCCTGAATATGGCACAGCATATGGCATTCAGAGATAATATTACCACAGCTATTTTCAGTCTGGAAATGAGTAAGGAACAGTTGGTAAATCGTCTGTTTTCTTTGGAGTCTAAGGTAGATGCACAGGTACTTAGAAATGGCCGGCTGGAAGACTCCGACTGGGAGAGATTGATTGAAAGTGCAGAGATTATCGGAAATTCCAATCTGATTATTGATGATACACCGAGTATTTCCATTGGAGAGCTGCGTTCTAAGTGCAGAAAATACAAGATGGAGATGAATTTGGGTGTGATTATCATAGACTATTTGCAGCTGATGTCAGGCAACAGCAGTGGAAAATCTTCTATGAGCAGACAGCAGGAAATTTCTGATATATCTCGTTCACTCAAGGCAATCGCAAGGGAATTGAATGTGCCTGTGATTGCATTGTCGCAGTTAAGCCGTGCCGTGGAGCAAAGAGATGACAAACGGCCGATGCTTTCTGATTTGCGTGAATCAGGAGCCATTGAGCAGGATGCCGACGTGGTAATGTTTATTTACCGTGATGATTATTATAATAAGGAATCTGAGAAGAAAAATATCGCAGAAATTATTGTGGCAAAACAGCGAAACGGTCCGGTGGGAACAGTGGAACTGGCTTGGAGACCACAGTACACCCAGTTTGGAAACTTAAGCAAATAAAGGAATGTAAAAATTGTGTAATATTTGTGCCGGTGTTCTTGCATAAAAATTTCCTTTTGATATACTAAAAACATCATAGGATTGCCTATGGTGTTTTTTTCATATCAGATACAGGAAGGGAGATAAATAAGATGGAGGAAAAACACTATATGATTTCCGATGCTGCCAGGATGGTGGATGTGGAATCTCATGTCTTAAGGTACTGGGAGGAAGAACTTAAGATTGATATTCCCAGAAATGAAATGGGTCATCGTTATTACACCGACACATATATTAAGCTTTTTAAAGAGATTAAGAGTTTAAAGGAGCAGGGGTTTCTGCTTAAGGCTATTAAAACACTTCTTCCGGGCCTTATGGAGGGGAAAACATTCTCTCATACAGGGTCTCAGATAGTTTCTGAGGCTATGATGCAGAATCCGGTATCCGAGGTGAAGGAGAATGTACCGGAATTGCATGAACATGAAACAAATGTGACAGGGGAGGAGAAGATGGAACAATTCCGGATTATTCTGGGTGGAATCGTATCCAGAGCCATTGAGGATAATAATGAAGTGCTTGGAAAAGAGGTTTCCTCTATGGTTTCTGACTCTGTAATCAAGGAGATGGATTATCTTCTGCGTTTGAAGGAGGAGCGGGAAGAAGAGCGTTATAAGAAATTTGATGAGGTGCTTAGAAACTATCAGAAAGGAAATAAAGAAGCGGCAGCCGCAATGGAGAGAAAAAGATTCTTTAAGTGGAAACATAAGAAATAAAGACAAATGAAAATCGAGCAGCTGCATTCTGCTCGATTTCCATTGATGTATTATATTATTCTGCTGAGATAGCGCCTACTGGACAGGCATCTTCACATGCTCCACAATCGATACAAGTGCCATTGTCTACTACGTATTTGCTATCGCCTTCTGTAATTGCATCTACTGGACATGTTCCAGCACAAGCGCCACAACTGATGCATTCATCTGAAATTAAATGAGCCATTTCACAATTCCTCCTTATGTTAATTTTTTATCACACTGTTATTGTAATATAAATACTACATTTTGACAAGAGGAAATTTTAAGGAATTCTTCACGATTTCATGAAGAAATTTGCTTGAATAACATGATAAAATATTGTATGATAGAACAAATAAAGGAGCTTGATATCATGAAAATTACAGTTATTTTTACTGGTGGTACAATCGGGAGCGTAGTAAGCTCAGATGGGTATATCTCTCCGGGTGACAATCAGCCATATCGATTATTGGAAAAGTATAAAACTTATATGAGGATTAAATCAGTGGAAGACCCTGTGGAATTCCAGGTCAGAGAGCCATATCAGATTCTCAGTGAGAATCTGACGGCAGAGTATGTGAATCAGCTTGCAGACTGTGTCAGGAAAGAGGCAGAGGAACCGGAATGTGAGGGTATTATAGTGACACATGGAACGGATACTTTAATGTATACTTCAGCATTGCTTTCTTATATGTGTGGCGATGTGCCTGTGCCTGTGGTACTTGTATCCAGCGATTTTCCTTTGGAGGATGAACGGGCAAATGGTCTTGTGAATCTGATTCATGGTTTAAATTTTATAAAAGAAAAGAGAGAGCACGGAGTTTTTGTCAGCTATTGTAACAAAGGCGGAAAGCCAAAGATACACAGAGGAAGCAGACTGTTGTGGCATCAGCCATATTCCGGGTCTGTTTTTGCGTTGGATCAGCCATGCTGTCAGGGGAAGGATAAGTATGAGACGATGGCAGCTTTGGCAGGACGAAAAGAGATGTTAAAGCTGTCTGAGAACAGTTCCGATATTTTGTGGATTCGTCCATATGTGGGAATGCACTATCCGACATTGGACAAAGGGGTGAAAGTGGTTCTTCATGACAGCTATCATTCAGGAACCATAAGAGTTTCAGACGAATTTATAGCATTTACGGAACAGGCAAAGAAGCAGGGCATCCCAATTTATCTTACGGGCGGCGCTGCAGGAGAAAGGGAGTATGAAACAGTGAAATCATTCAGTAGATTGGGAATTCAGGTACTTCCGAAGATGTCACCGGTGGCAGCTTATTGCAAATTATGGCTTGCATTAAGCGCAGGACTGGATATAAAACTTGTGATGGATACCTGTATTGCGGAAGATATTTGTGAATGAAGAAGCAGAGAGGAAGAGAATACATGAGTAATAAGGCAGGAAAGAAACGTAAAAAAAAGCTGACCAGAAAACAGAAGGTGTTCCGTGTCATCTGTTATATTTTGCTGGCCCTTCTTTTAGTGCTCCTGGCAGTTGGAATCCGATATGGAATTGTTATTTTGCAATATAAGAGTGAAGCCGAAAGTCTGGTGGATGAGAAAGGGAAAGCGGCATTCACAGAATCGCTTACGACGGTTGTTTATGATGTGTATGGAGATGAACTGACGGAATTAAGTTCGGATAAGAATACGTATTATCTTAAGTTCGATGAAATTCCATATATGGCAAAGCAGATTTTTATTACCATAGAAGACCGTAAATTTTATAAACACTCCGGTGTGGATTATATGGCGGTAGGACGAGCTTTGTTGGAATTGATTAAGAATGAGGGTGAGGTCACACAGGGTGGAAGTACCATTACTCAGCAGCTTGCAAGAACCGTTTTTTTATCCAATGAAGTATCTCTTGAGAGAAAAATAAAAGAAGTCTTTATTGCACGAAAACTTGAGAAAGAATATGACAAAGATCAAATTCTGGAATTTTATATCAATGATATTTATTTTGCCAATGGTTTTTATGGGATTGAAGCGGCAGCGAGAGGATATTTTAGTAAAAGTGCTGTAGATTTAAGTTTGTCAGAGCTTGCATTTGTCTGCTCGATTCCAAATAACCCGACTTTATATGATCCGCTGGATAATATGGAAAATACTTTAAAGAGAAGAGACAGAGTCTTAAAGCAGATTTATGAACAGGGTTATATTGATGAGGCAGCATATCAGGAAGCTCTGGAGGAGACAATCACCTTGTCACCGGAGATTGATAATAATACAAGCAATTATGTGGAAACTTTCATCCGTTATTCCGCTACCATTGAACTGATGAAACAAGAAGGTTTTCAGTTCCGTAATTCCTTTGACTCAGAAGAGGAAGAAGAAAATTATGAGAAAGAATATGATGAGATGTATTCCAGATGCAATCAGCTTCTGTTTACAGGCGGGTATCGAATTTACACAACCATTGATATGGGGATACAGGAACTGCTACAGAATAGTCTGGATGAGAACCTGTCGGATAGTCAGGAAAAGGGAGAAGATGGTATATACAGTTTTCAGGGAAGTGCTACCTGCATTGATAATACAACGGGATATGTTACAGCCATTGTAGGAGGAAGAACCCAGGAAGATTTCAAAGGATATATGCTGAATCGGGCTTATCAGAGCTTCCGTCAGCCGGGTTCCTCAATTAAGCCAATTCTGGTATATACACCGATGTTTGAAAGAGACTTCACACCGGACAGCATCGTACAAGACACAAGAATTGAAAATGGACCTGTGAATGCACCGAATGTATATTCCGGTTCCATTAGTTTAAGATACGCTATTCAGACATCCAAGAATACAGTACCATGGAGATATTTTGAAGAATTGGGATATGATACCTGTATTGATTATCTTTTAAACATGAACTTCTCCCATATTGTGGAAGAGGATTATACTCCGGCCATGTCCATTGGCGGTATGACATATGGAGTATCTACCTACGAGATGGCAGCTGCATATGCAACCCTGGCAAACAATGGAACATATCGAAATCCAACCTGTATCAAGCGAATTGAAGATTCTTTTGGTAATGTGATTTTGGAAAATGGAAAGAATGATAAAAACACCAAACAGATATATGAGCCAAAGGCATCTCTTACCATGACGGACTGCTTAAAGGACGTATTAGAAAAAGGTACCGGAAGAAAGTTCCAGGTTGATACGGCCATTTGTGCGGCAAAGACAGGAACAACCAATGATAATAAGGATACCTGGCTTGTTGGATACAGTAAATATTATACAACAGCAGTTTGGTGCGGATATGATATGCCAAAAGAAATAGAAGGAAATCTGGTAAACTCTGCGGGAAATACCTGGCATGATTTTATGGAATCGCTTCATGAGTCCCTGGATAAAGAAGATTTTGAATCTTATTTAAATTGGGGAAAAGAGGATAAGAATAATGAAGAAACGTCTACAGAGGATGTTTCCATAGAAGAGACTACTCAGAATGAGGAAATGACAACCTCTTCCGAATATGAGAATGAGAGTTCCACAGAGAACAATGAGCAGGAAACTACCACTGTTCAAGAGGAAGAAACCACCGAAGAAACAGCGGAGGAAACCACTACAGTTGATGAGGAGGAAGAGACCACTCGTGGGGAAATTATAACAACTTCTCCACCTGAGATAAATACTACTCCACCGGAAGAAGAAACAGAACCAATATCGACAACGGCTCCGCCGTCGAATGAACAGCCTTCCTAGAGAGGGCTGTTTTTGTGTTCAAACAAAGCAATGATAAATAAATATTATTAATAAATAATATTTAATAATTTGCAATTATATGAAAATATGGTATAACTAGATAGATAAAAAGAAAAGGAGAATTGATATGAAATTTTTAAAAAAGAATTGGAAAGGTTTCACATTGTGTCTTGCAATCGCAGTTCCATCCTGGCTTCTGGGAAAAGTATTTCCTCTGATTGGAGGTGCAATCATTGCAATTCTTGCAGGAATGGTTGTGACATTATTCTTTCGGGATAAGGGAGAGTTTGAGAGTGGTATTAAATTTACATCTAAGAAGATTTTACAATGGGCAGTTATTTTGCTTGGATTTGGATTGAATTTAAATGTCATATTTGAAACAGGAAAGCAATCTCTGCCAATTATTGTATGTACCATTGGTACATCCCTTATCATTGCCTATGTATTACACAAAGCAATGCATATACCTGGTAAGATATCCACATTAATCGGTGTTGGATCATCCATTTGTGGTGGATCGGCTATTGCGGCAACAGCACCGGTGATACAGGCAGACGATGAGGAAGTGGCACAGTCCATCTCAGTGATATTTTTCTTTAATGTATTGGCAGCTATTTTATTCCCTATTTTAGGAAATCTAATTGGATTCGACACCACATCCGGAGAGGCATTTGGTATCTTTGCCGGAACGGCAGTGAATGATACATCTTCTGTGACTGCTACGGCAGCAACCTGGGACAGTATGTGGAAATTAGGTCATGCAACCCTTGATAAAGCAGTGACTGTAAAATTAACAAGAACACTGGCAATTATTCCTATTACTCTGGTATTGGCTTTGATACAGACAAAAAAAGCAAATGTAGATCAAAAGCAAAAAGTATCATTTCGCAAGATCTTTCCATTTTTTATTCTGTATTTTGTAGCAGCTTCCATTATTACCACAGTTGCAGTGGATTTGGGAGTCGACAGTTCCGTATTTTATCCGGTTAAGGAGCTGAGTAAGTTCTTTATTGTACTGGCTATGGCAGCTGTAGGATTGAATACCAATATTGTAAAACTAATTAAAACCGGCGGAAAACCAATTTTCATGGGTGCATGCTGCTGGATAGGAATTACGGGAGTTAGCCTTTTGATGCAGTGGACGATGCATATCTTGTAATAAACTTTCCCCAAAACTTTTAACAAAGAATAAAGAAAAGACCGATTCCATAAAGGAACCGGTCTTTTTTGCATCTATATCAGATTACAAATTACTTGCATTCTGGTGTATGCCACTTCCAGTCACGTACTTCTGGAAGATCTTCACCATATTTTCCGATGTATGCCTTGTGAGCTACAAGTGTATCATGCATCTTCTGGATTAAGTGAGATCCCTTATTTCCAACCTGTGGTAAGCTGTTGATAACATCTTCTACTAAGTGGAATCTGTCGATCTCGTTCTGAACTCTCATATCAAATGGAGTTGTGATAGTACCTTCTTCATGGTAACCATGAACATGTAAGTTCTTGTTAGCTCTGAAGTAGGTTAATTCATGGATTAATGTTGGGTAACCATGGAATGCGAAGATAATTGGCTTATCCTTTGTAAAGATAGCATTATATTCAGCATCTGTTAATCCATGTGGATGTTCTGTATGAGGAGTTAACTTCATTAAGTCAACAACGTTTACAAAACGAACCTTAACATCTGGTAATTCATCTCTAATGATTGTTGTAGCAGCTAATGCTTCTAATGTTGGTGTGTCACCGCAGCAAGCAATAACAACATCTGGTTCTTCACCCTGATCGTTAGAAGCCCAATCCCAAATGCTTACACCCTGTGTACAATGCTTAACAGCCTGATCCATTGTCAGCCACTGGAAGCTTGGATGCTTGGATGCAACGATAACGTTTACATAGTTCTTGCTCTTGATACAGTGATCGAAGCAAGATAATAAACAGTTAGCATCTGGTGGAAGATACATACGAACAACATCTGCCTTCTTATTAGCGATGTGATCCAGGAATCCAGGATCCTGATGTGTATATCCGTTATGATCCTGCTGCCATACGTTAGATGTCAGGATTAAGTTCAGGGAAGCGATTGGAGCTCTCCAGTTAAGTGCAGATGTAATCTTTAACCACTTAGCATGCTGAGCACACATAGAATCTACTACTCTGATGAATGCTTCGTAGCTTGCGAAGAAACCATGACGTCCGGTTAAGAGGTAACCTTCTAACCAACCTTCACACATATGCTCACTTAAGTAACCGTCCATGATACGTCCGTCTACTGACATATGCTCATCGTTTGGAAGGCTGTCTGCGTTCCAAGCTCTGTTTTCAACTTCAAATGCATGATATAATCTGTTGGACATAGATTCGTCTGGTCCAAATACACGGAAGTTACGAGCATCTTTGTTTAATTCTAATACGTCTCTTACGTAAGCACCAAGTTCGATCATATCCTGAGCCTTCACAGCACCTGGAGCAGGTACGTCTACACCATATTTTGTAAAGTCTGGTGTACGAAGATCTCTTAAGAGTAAACCACCATTTGCATGTGGGTTAGCACTGATTCTATGATCTCCCTTAGGAGTGATTTCCTGTAATTCTGGGATTAATTTGTAATCCTCTGTAAATAATTCTTCTGGCTTGTAGCTTAATAACCATTCTTTTAACAGATCAAGATGTTCTGGCTTCTCCATTGTGATAGGTACCTGATGAGCACGGAAAGAACCTTCAATAGTTTCACCGTCTACAACCTTAGGACCTGTCCATCCCTTAGGAGTTCTCATAACGATCATTGGCCAGAATGGTCTCTTTGTATTTCCGTTTTCACGAGCATCCTTCTGGATTGCAAGGATTTCTTCGATACATGCATCTACAGCTTCAGCCATCTTCTTGTGTACAGCCATGTTATCATCATCAGCTGTCTTCTCTACGAAGTAAGGCTTCCATCCACATCCATGGAAGAAACTTTCAACTTCATCATGAGAAATGTGTGAGAATACAGTAGGGTTGCTGATCTTGTATTCATTTAAATGCAAGATAGGTAATACAGCACCATCTGTAGCTGGGTTTAAGAACTTGTTTGAATGCCATGCTGTAGCAAGTGGACCAGTTTCAGCTTCACCATCACCAACAATAACAGTTGTGATTAAACCTGGGTTATCAAAAACAGAACCAAATGCATGAGCGATGGAGTAACCAAGCTCACCACCTTCGTTGATTGATCCAGGAGTTTCTGGAGCAACGTGGCTGGAGATTCCGCATGGGAATGAGAACTGCTTGCACAGTCTTGTCATACCTTCCTTATCAAGACTTACATTTGGATAAATCTCGCTGTAGTGTCCTTCTAAGTAGGAGTTAGCTACGAAGAAGTTTCCACCATGACCAGGACCGGAAATTAATACCATATCAAGATCATACTTGTTAATTGCTCTGTCCATGTGAGCATAAATAAAGTTCTGTCCTGGTACAGTTCCCCAGTGACCAACAATTTTCTTCTTTACCTGATCTCTTGTTAAAGGCTCTCTTAAGAGAGGGTTCTCTAACATGTACAGCTGAGCAGCTGCAAGGTAGTTAGCGGCACGCCAATAAGCGTCTAATTTCTCAAGATATTCCTGAGAGTTGAAATCTGTGTTTGCCATTGTAATTTCTCCTTGTGTTATATTTTTTGACCAGTCCGGGAAGGGAATGGTCATTGATTAACATAAATATGCCTACTATTATATAATAATCTATTTTGCCAAATTTTTAAAGGACAATTTGCAAAAAATTCAAATTTTCTTTTAAATCTACAAAAATGTATGAAAAAAAATACAATATCATGTGCAATTCGACTAATTTTGGTTGTCTTTATACCGATTCACCATTCTATGAATACGTTTTACCGGGTCAAGAAGCTCACTCATCGTTGCATCGTGATTAATGGTATCGATAATCAAAGCGATGTATTTTGACATATCACAATTAATGTAATATGGTTTTGTGAGAAGTTCCGGTGTCTGGTAAGTCAGATTTGTAGTCAGAATTTTGTCAATGTATCCTGCTTCATATGCTTCGTCAAACTTGGAAAGTCCGTTTGTGAACAGACCAAAAGTAGCTGCAGCGAAGACTCTCTTTGCCTTGCGGGCTTTCAATTCTTTTGCTACTTCCAGTACACTTTCACCGGAGGAAATCATGTCATCAATGATGATAACATCCATACCTTCCACAGAAGAGCCTAAGAATTCATGAGCTACGATAGGATTTCGTCCATTTACGATGTGAGCGTAGTCACGGCGTTTATAGAACATACCCATATCAAGACCAAGCACATTTGCAAGGTAGATTGCACGGCTTGTACCACCTTCATCCGGGCTGATAACCATCATATGTTTGGAATCAATCTGTAAATCATCCACTTCTCTTAACAGTCCTTTGATGAACTGATATCCTGGCTGCACGGTTTCAAATCCTTTTAATGGGATAGCATTCTGGACGCGTGGATCGTGAGCATCAAAAGTAATGATGTTCTCAACGCCCATGGCAGTCAGTTCCTGCAGAGCAACAGCGCAATCTAAAGATTCACGTCTGGTTCTTCTATGCTGGCGGCTTTCGTAGAGGAAAGGCATGATAACGTTAATTCTTCTTGCTTTTCCACCAACAGCAGCAATGACACGTTTCAGATCCTGATAGTGATCATCCGGAGACATTCGATTCTCTTGTCCGCATAAAGAATAAGTCATGCTATAGTTTCCTACATCCACAAGAATATATAAATCCATACCACGAACGGTTTCGTTAATCACACCTTTTGCCTCACCTGAGCCAAAACGAGGTGTTTTTGCATCAATCAGATAAGAATCTTTCTGATAACCGAAATGTGTCATGGACTCTACATAAGTTCCTGTTCTTTTACTGCGCCATCCTGAAATATATTCATCCACTTTCTTGCCTTGTTCCTTAAAGCTGTCAAGAGCAATGATTCCCAGTGGACCCACAGGAATGGTTTCTAAATACTTTTCTTCTTCTGGCATGATAAATCCTCCATGTGCAATATCTAAAAATAACAACGTGTCATTTATAACATTATATTCCCCAGAAGTCAAGTTAATAAATTAAGAAAAAACTTTATTGTAAAGATTGCATAATTCTCAAATCTTTGCCAAAGATTTTCAGCATTTTGTAACTGCTGACAATTCTGGAGAAAACACGATCCGAATATAAGTCTCTTAAGTTTGAAAGAGACAGGTTCGTGGAAATAATGACCGGCTTTTTCCGATTGGCCCGTTCATTGATACAATGGAACAGAGAGGAAGCGGTAAAAGAATTGTTCACCTCTGTTCCAAGATCATCGATAATGAGCAAATCACATTGGTATAAATCCCGGTATACGACAGTTTCATAATCTGTTAAATTGTTTCCCTTATGGAAAGAAGCGTCTGCAAGTACCTGAAAAAAGTGGATGGCAGACATATAAATGACGGAGCGGGATTGATCCATCAATTCTTTGGCAATACAATTGATAAGAAAGGTTTTTCCCACACCGGCAGCACCATACAGAAATAAATTCTGGTAGTTGTTATTAAAATCATTTACAAAATTTCTGCAAATATTCAAGGTATGTAAAATATTTTCCCGTGCCGAAATTTCAAGAGCTGCATCCGTCATATCCTCTGGGTAATAATCTACCCGGAAGGTGGAGAAATTCTCTTTTTCTACCAGTTCTTTTAAGTTGGACTGTTCATACAAAACATGAATCACTTTGGCTCTCATACAGGAGCACATTTGATTTTCCACATAACCGGTATCCCGGCATAATTCGCAGGTATAATGCATGGAAAGGTAATCCGGAGGATACCCATGTTTTTTTAATAAATCCAACTTTTTTTGAGACAATTCAGAAATAGTTTTTCTGATATCTTCTTTACCGGACGGGTGCTCGGAAAGAAGTCTGGCCTTTACTTCCTGAACAGAAAGAGAGGAAATCTCATCATTGATTCGGGCTATTTCAGGTATTTTTTCATAAATTTCTGCAGTGCGGTTGTCCAGTTCATGAATATTCTTCAGCCGCAGCTGTTCATATTCCCGTATGATTTCATTGTATTGTGTGTTTGTAAGACTCATCTGTAATCCTCCAGATTATAAGGTGTCAGCGGTTGAGCAGTTCTTTTTCCAGCTGGTTAAAATCATAATCCCGCTGGGAGAAGTTGTGGAACGAGGTTTTCTTTGGAGAAGCCGGTGCCTGGGCAGCGTTTCTGGCATTTCGTTCCTTCATTTTCTCATGGGCGGAATCAATATGTTTCAAATCGCCAAGGGTATGTACATTCTTATCCTTCCAACGACTTAGAATGGAATCCGCATATTTAAAACTCGGCTGATGAATCGTGTTAATCGTGCGGTTGCAGGCCTCTAAAATGACATCCAGATGGAAACCATAAATGTTGGTCCATTTGTCGATAAATTCTTTTTCCACCGGGGCAGGCATTCTTCCTGAAATTCCAAAGGCTTTCAGGATAGAAAAATATGTTTTGGAAAAATTTTCTGTATATTCCTTCGCCTGTTCTCGGGTGCGGATACCCATTTCATGCCAGGCAATCCCTGTTTTCTCAATATACCGGAAGGATTTGTGGTCATTAGTCACACAGTATTCCAACAGGTATTCGATGAGATCTGCAGAAAGTGCAAGGGTGTCATAGAAATACAGAATTGTGTTGGTCTCGGAGGCATTTAATGTTTTCTCCAGATATTTCTGAGCAATAAATAAAAGCTGTTTTACTTCCTGATTTTCCACCAGCCTGGATAGTCTGGCAGCGGATAATTCAGAAGGACCGGACACAGGCGAGTCCACGGTTGTGGATATCTGAGGCACAGGTATCTGCGACCGGCTTCCGGGTTGTTTTGGTTCATTCAGAGAGATGGCAGAAAGGGTGTCGCCGGAAAATTCCAAGCTCACCAGCCCCACATGCTCCCAGTATTTCAATGCCCGCAAAATATCCTTCTCTGTGCAGTCAAAAATATCTGCAAAATTATGAATCGACATGGATGTGGAAAACTCCGGCTCATTCAGGCATCGAAGAAGATACAGGTAAATTTTCACATATTCTCCATTGGCATTAATCATATAATGGTCAATGAACAGATTTTTCACCAGCGTCACACCACTGCTAAAATTTGGCTTTAAATTAATGGTACTCATAAAAACTCCATTTCAATAGACTTTAATAGCATTTTAACATACAACTCCATTTCTGGGAATGGAAAGTTTGAGAAAAGATTTCCTCATCTGTATATCCACAAATGAGAAAAGGAATGTGGATAATGTGGATAACTCGGTGGATAAAATAAAAAATGTCGAAAATACGGATTTTTTACCGTATTGTAAAATGTGTGTAAAATAAAAATATATCCACATTGCTTTCTGGCAAAAATGGTGGAAAACAATGTGGATAATGTGGATAACTATTTTTTCAACAGCTCTTCGCCTATATTTACAACGTTTCCGGCACCCATAGTTATCAACAAATCACCGTGCATACAATTTTGGGTTAAAAAGCTTTCAATGGATGCAAAATCGGGAAGATAAGTGGCGTCTGTTCCTTTTGTTTTGATGGCGTCCGCCAGCATTTGGGAGCTGACTCCAAGATTATCCGTTTCTCTTGCAGCATAAATATCTGCCAAAATCACATGGTCTGCATGGGAGAGTGCTTCAGCAAACTGGTCAAAGAGAGCTTTTGTCCGGGAGTACGTATGAGGTTGGAAAACCACCCATAATTTTTTATGAGGATATTTCTCCGCAGTTTTTAAGGTGGCGGCAATCTCATCCGGGTGATGGGCATAGTCATCAATGACAGTTACCCCCTGAAATTCCCCTTTCTTCTGGAAACGTCTGTCTGTACCGGTGTAGGAAAGAAGTCCGTTTTGAATGGTTTCCAGAGGAAGGTTCATATTGAATCCCACTGCGATTGCGGCAAGGGAGTTATACACATTATGGAGTCCCGGAACTGCCAGGGAAATTTCTCCTATGGCAGAGCCGTCTTTCAGTAATGTATAATGGCAGCATCCATAATCATCGTATGTAATGTCAGAAGCAGAATAGTTACTTTTTTCCGGATTTGAACCAAAAGTAATGACATTGCATGATAAATCCCCGGTAAAGTATTCCACATCATCAATATCACTGTTTATAATGACATAACCATCTTCCGGAACAAGTTGTGCAAAACGTTTAAAACTCAGTCGGATGTCATCGATATCTTTGAAGAAATCCAGATGATCCTCACGGACATTTAAAATCACGGCGGTAGTTGGGAAGAAGGAAAGAAAACTATTGGTGTATTCACAGCTTTCGTTCACAAAATTCTCAGAATGACCTACACGGAAGTTTCCGCCAATGGCAGGAAGCATCCCCCCAACCAGAATGGTAGGATCACAGTTTCCGGCAAGAAGAATGTGGGAAATCATGGATGTGGCGGTGGTTTTACCATGAGTTCCGGCCACGTTAATGGCATTCTTATAGTTTTTCATAATTAAACCAAGGAAATCTGCCCTGACCATGACTGGAATTCCAAGGTCCTTCGCGGCTTTCAGCTCCGGATTATCTTCATGGATGGCGGCAGTGTATACGACAAGATTGATATCCGGTGTAATATTTGCAGCACTTTGACCATATAATATTTTAGCCCCTGCATGGGACAGGCGGGTGGTAAGTTCGCTTTCTGCAGAATCGGAGCCACTTACTGAAATTCCCTTTTCCAGAAGAATTTCTGCAAGAGCACTCATGCTGATTCCGCCGATACCGATGAAATGGACTTTTTTTAATTTATTTAAACTGATGTTTGACATGTTTCAACTTCCCTCCATTTTATATAAAAAATAAATCATATTAATGTAGATTTAACATTACTTTATTATACTACGAATTGCACAAAAAGCAATTTGAAAAATGAAATATAAATAGGTAGATAAATTAGGCAACATTACTAATTTAAACAAAAAAAGGGAAAAAAATTGTGCAATTTTTAGAAAAAGTACTTTCATTTTTCGGAATTTATGATATAATAAACGCATAAAGAAAGATTAAGAGTAAGCAGCTGGTAAGGTTTTTGATAACTTTACGCTGTAGGAACCTGAAATGCTGGTATGAGGGATGTTTAGTAAATATTACAGCGAGGTGATAGCGTGATTAAGAAGGAAATGATTGCCATGTTATTGGCAGGAGGACAAGGTAGCAGGCTTGGAGTTCTCACATCAAAAGTTGCAAAGCCTGCAGTAGCGTTTGGAGGAAAATATCGTATTATCGATTTTCCACTGAGCAATTGTATTAATTCCGGTATTGATACGGTAGGGGTATTGACACAGTATCAGCCATTGAGACTGAATTCTCATATTGGCATAGGTATCCCGTGGGATCTGGATCGTAATATTGGTGGTGTAACGATTCTTCCGCCATACGAGAAGAGCAGCCATACCGAATGGTATACAGGAACGGCAAATGCGATTTATCAGAATCTTGCATATATGGAACAGTATAATCCGGATTATGTATTGATTCTATCCGGCGACCATATTTACAAGATGGATTATGAAATTATGCTGGATTATCATAAGGCAAGCAATGCAGATGTTACGATTGCTGCCATGCCGGTTCCGATGGAAGAAGCGAAACGATTTGGTATTGTTGTAACAGACGAAGATAATCGTATTACAGATTTCCAGGAAAAACCGGATGAACCAAAGAGTAATCTTGCATCCATGGGAATTTACATCTTTAATTTTTCTGTTTTACGTGATGCATTGATTAAATTGAAAGACCAGAGTAATTGTGATTTTGGAAAACATATTATTCCGTATTGCTTTGAAAATGGCAAGAAATTATTTGCATATGAGTATAATGGTTATTGGAAGGATGTAGGAACTTTAAGTTCTTATTGGGAAGCCAATATGGAATTGATTGATATCATTCCTGTATTTAATCTTTATGAAGAGTTCTGGAGAATTTATACCAAGAGTGATACACTTCCACCTCAGTACATAGCAGATACTGCAAAGATTGAGCGTAGTATTGTCAGTGAAGGCTGCGATATTGCCGGTGAAATTTATAATTCTGTCATCGGTGCAGGTGTAACCATAGAAGAAGGGGCAGTAGTACGAGATTCCATTATTATGAAGGATACTGTAATTAAGAAGAATGCAAAGGTTACCAAAGCAATTATTGCGGAAGAAGTGGTTGTAGATGAAAATACAGAGATAGGTGTGGGAGAAGAAGCTCCATCTCTGTTGAATAAAAAGATATATGCTTCCGATCTTGCCACGATTGGAGAGAAAACCTATATTCCAAAGAATGTAAAGATTGGTAAAAATACGGTGGTAATGGGTGAGACAGAACCGGAGGATTATACTGACGGATGTCTGGAAAGTGGCGATTATATTATTAAGGTAGGTGAAATGTAATGAGAGCTATAGGAATTATTCTTGCAGGTGGCAACAACAAAAAAATGAGAGAGCTTTCTTACAAAAGAGCAATCGCCGCAATGCCCATAGCAGGAAGCTACAGAGCAGTGGATTTTTCATTAAGTAATATGACAAATTCACATATTCAAAAAGTTGCAGTGCTGACACAGTATAATGCAAAATCATTGAATGAACATCTTAATTCCTCCAAATGGTGGGATTTTGGAAGAAAACATGGCGGTTTATATGTATTCACGCCATCCATCACAGCAGATAACGGATATTGGTACAGAGGAACTGCAGACAGTATCTGGCAGAATATCGGTTTCTTAAAGAGCAGTCATGAACCATATGTGGTGATTGCACCAGGTGATGGTATCTATAAACTGGATTATAATAAAGTATTGGAATATCATATTGCGAAACGTGCAGATATTACTGTGGTTTGCAAAGATATGCCGGCGGGAACGGATACATCCCGTTTTGGTGTGGTAAGTATGAATGAAGACAGCCGTATCGTAAGTTTTGAAGAGAAACCAATGGCATCTCAGTCTACAACAGTATCTACTGGTATTTATGTCATCCGAAGAAGATTGTTGATTGAATTGATTGAGAGATGTGCCGAGGAAGAACGGTTCGATTTTGTATCAGATATTCTTATTCGTTATAAGAACATTAAGAAGATTTATGGTTACAAGATGGATTCTTATTGGAGTAATATTGCATGTGTAGAGTCCTATTATAATACCAACATGGACTTCCTGAAGAAAGATGTCCGGGATTATTTCTTTAAACAGTATCCGGATGTTTATTCTAAAGTAGATGATCTTCCACCAGCGAAATATAATCCTGGATCACAGATCAAGAACAGTTTGATTTCCAGTGGATGTATTATAAATGGTCAGGTAGAGAATTCCATCCTGTTCAAGAAAGTTTATATAGGAAATAATTGTGTGATTAAGAATTCTATCATATTGAACAATGCTTACATAGGGGACAATACAGTAATTGAAAACTGTATTGTGGAAAGCAGAGGAACGATTAAAGCAAATACAGAGTACAGAACAGATCCGGGTCAAACTCCGCAGATTGTACTTGATAAGAATGACAGATTTACGATGGTGTAGAGAATCGGAAGGAGACTTACATGGAGATTACAGACGTAAGAGTAAAAAAGGTAAACAAAGAAGGTAAAATGAAAGCAGTGGTATCCATTACCATTGACAATGAATTTGTGGTGCATGATATCAAAGTAATTGAAGGAGACAAGGGATTGTTCATTGCGATGCCAAGCAAGAAGGCATCAGATGGTGAATACAGGGATATTGCTCATCCAATTAATTCAGATACCAGATCCAGAATACAGCAGATGATTTTGGAACAATATGAAGTAGCGTTATCATCCGAAGAAGCTTAGTTTCTTACTCCTTTCTTTTTAGAACGGTTGTGAATTATATTCACAACCGTTCTTGTTTTTGTAATGCACTGACGATTTCATTCATAGCATGCAGAATTTCTGTGGTATTCTTTAAAGTTTTCCTTGGTGTGTAGGTAAAACAAGGTTCATTGTCTGCACGGAATTTTAATTGACCACGATACTGGGCGATTAATTCCGGTATTTTTTCTATGTCAATCTTTGCTTTTGGATGCATAAGGAATTTCAGACAGTTTTTATCACCGGTAATTTCCAGCATGCCGGCTGCATGGGCAGAAGATTTGATTAATGAAACTTTTAAAAGATTTTCCACCGGAGTAGGAATATCGCCAAACCGGTCGGTGAGTTCATCCTGCATATCCTGATATTCTTCCATATTTTGGATGGAAGCAATCCGTTTGTAGATGGATAATTTCTGCATTTCATTTCCAATATATTTAGGAGGAATGTAGGCATCCATCTTAACATCAATGGTAGTTTCATAAGAATCTTCTTCCGTTTTTTCACCCTTCAATAAAAGAACGGCTTCGTTTAACATTTTACAGTATAAATCATATCCCACGGCTTCCATGTGACCATGTTGTTCTGCACCTAAAATATTGCCGGCACCACGAATTTCCAAATCCCGCATGGCAATTTTAAAACCGGAACCTAAATCGGTAAATTCACGAATGGCAGCAAGTCGTTTCTCAGCAATTTCTTTTAGCATTTTATCGCGTTTGTACATGAGAAAGGCATAGGAAGTACGATTGGAACGTCCTACACGTCCTCGAAGCTGATAGAGCTGAGATAATCCCAATTTGTCAGCATCATGAATAATCATGGTGTTTACGTTGGAGATATCCAGACCAGTTTCAATAATCGTGGTAGAAACCAATACATCGATTTCACCGCTGATAAATTCATACATAATCTGTTCCAGCTTGCGCTCGCTCATCTGTCCATGGGCATAACGGACCACAGCATCCGGAACCAGTTTTTGAATCTGACTGGTAATTTCATCAATGGAGTTTACTCGGTTGTACACATAATAAACCTGACCTCCTCTGGCCAGTTCACGGTTAATTGCCTCTCGAATCATTTCCTCATTAAATTCCATCACATAGGTCTGGATTGGAAGACGGTCCACCGGAGGTTCTTCCAGGACGCTCATATCACGGATACCAATTAAACTCATATGGAGCGTTCTTGGGATAGGCGTAGCGGATAAGGATAAGACATCCACGTTGGATTTTAACTGTTTGATTTTCTCCTTGTGTCCTACTCCGAAACGCTGTTCTTCATCAATAATCAGAAGACCCAGGTCATGGAATACAATATCTTTGGACAAAATGCGGTGAGTGCCGATGACAATGTCCACATGTCCGCTTTTTAATCCGGAAATGGCTTGCTTCTGCTGGGCAGGAGTACGGAATCGGCTCATCAATTCTATGGTTACCGGAAAATCTTTCATTCTTTGTGTAAAAGTATTGTAATGCTGTTGTGCAAGGATGGTGGTAGGAACCAGGAAAGCCACCTGCTTGCCATCCTGAATTGCTTTGAAAGCTGCACGGATAGCAACTTCTGTTTTTCCATAACCAACATCTCCACAGATGAGTCGGTCCATAATCTTACAGGATTCCATATCCTTCTTTGTATCCTCGATAGCCGTCAACTGGTCGTCGGTTTCTGTATATGGGAATAGTTCCTCAAATTCTGTCTGCCAGATAGTGTCGGGACTAAATTGGAAACCTGCTTTAGCCTGACGCTCCGCATACAATTTTACAAGATCTACGGCAATATCTTTGACAGCCTTACGGACTTTGGATTTTGTCTTAGACCATTCTGTGGTTCCTAATTTATTTAATTTCAGTTTTGGTGAATCCGCATCCAGACTGTTTCCGGAGTGTTTCTGGATTAAATTCAGCTGGGTAGCAGGGATATACAAATTTCCACCGTCACCGTAAGTGATTTTAATATAATCTCTGGTGGTCTTATCAATCACCATCTTTTCAATTCCCTGGTATATGCCAAGACCATGATTTTCATGAATGACGTAGTCGCCGACCTTCAGCTGGGAAAATTCATTGATTTTCTCTCCGGAATACTGAGTTTTCTTCTTTTTGCGTTTTTTCTTTGTACCAAAGACATCTGTTTCGGAAATCATGGCAAATTTGATAGCGGGATATTCAAATCCCTTGTGCAGATTTCCTGAGGTCAGCATAATTTCTCCCGGTTGAAGGATACGGCCCGGATCTTCGCTGGCAAAGGCATTTAAATCAAATTCTTGCAGAAGTGTGTCTGCCATTCTGGCAGCTTTGGAATGGGAACCACAGAGAATTAAAACTTTCCATTTTTCTTTTTTATAACGGTTTAAATCTTTTACCAGAAGCTCGAAACTATTGTTGTATGGATTAATGCTCCGCATGGATACGTGGAACTGTTTCTGGATTTTAAATAATTTAATTTTCTGGTCCAACGCAGTAAATAAGATTTTATTTCGGGAATTCAATGCAGTAAAAATTTCCTCTGTGGATAAAAATACATCTGTTTGACCGGCAAGAATATATCCGCCTTCAATACGGTTTGCCATACTTTCCCGGAATTCCTGCTCCACAGATTTGGCGCGTTCCTGAATTCTGGCAGGCTCATCAAAGAAAACAACCGTCTGATTTGTCGGGAAATACTCCAGTAAGGAGGACGTGTTCGGATAAAAATAAGGCATGAAACTGTCCAGAAAAACGCCTGTTCTCGAAATGGACAACCGCTCCGTAAATTCTTTCACGGTCACGGAAAGCCTGTGGGCTGCTTCGGTTTGAAAAGAGTCACGCAGAAATTTTTCACGTTCCTTCAGCTCTGTATGGATTTTTGAAATTCCCTGCTCAATCTGCGTCGGAGAAAGGATGTACTCGGATGCAGGATAAATTGTAATTTCGTCTACATTTTCGATGGTTCTCTGACTCAAAGCGTCGAAAGAACGAATGGAGTCAATCACATCATCCCATAATTCAATACGGTAAGGAACATCGCCGTTTAATGGAAAAATATCAATAATTCCCCCACGAATGGCAAATTGACCGGCTGCTTCCACCTGTTCTGTCCGTTCAAATCCGGAGTTTACCAGAGTAGTTTTCAATTCTTCCACATCAATGGTGTCATCATAAGCAATGTGAAGAATATTTTGCTCCATGAGTTCCAATGGAACCAGTTTATCCATCAGACCATCAATGGTGGTAATTAAAGTAAAAGGCTTCTCCTGAATTAACTGCGATATGGCATCCAGACGTTGTTTCACAATCAGATTTCCATAGGCGTCTGCAGAAAAGAAAATAAAATCCTTTGGCGGATAATAAAACGTATTAGGCTCAAAGGATTTTATATCATCGTAAAGTTCTCTTGCGCGTAAGTCGCTGAATGTAATAATAATCCGGTAAGTGTGTTCACTGCCCAAAGCAGCTGCCAGATGTGCCTGACCGGAATCGGCAGCTCCGATGATCTGGATTGCATTATCGGAACTGCCGTGTAGTACATCTTTGATTAAAGTATAGTCATTCAGCCCCGGAAGGGGTTCTGTAAAATAAGAATTCATATTACCTCACCATTTTAATTATACTGATTCATTGCCTTGTCAAATTCGTTTTGGACAATCAATTCTGTAGCATCGGCTGCACGGATAAAGGCATCTTCTATCAGAACTCTGTCTTCAGAAGAGAAACGACCTAATACGAAATCTTTCAAATCCCATCCGTCCGGTTTGTTTCCTACACCAATCTTGATTCGTTTGAATTTGTCCGTGCCCAGATGGGCAATGATATTTTTTATTCCATTATGTCCGCCGGCACTGCCCTTTTTGCGAAGACGCAGCTTTCCAGGCTCCAGACTAATATCGTCATAAATAACCAGAAGTTCTTCTTCCGGATTGATTCGAAAGAAATTTACAAACTGAATGATGGATTCTCCGCTTAAATTCATATAAGTCAGAGGTTTTACCAAAATGACTTTCTCTCCATTGATATAGCCTGAACCGTATACACCACGAAACTTGATGGAATCTATGGAAATCTGATATTTCTCAGCGATGGCATCCAATGCGTCAAAGCCTACATTGTGCCTGGTATTTTTATACTGGACATCCGGATTGCCCAAACCTGCAATAATATACATAAGTCCTCCTGAAATTACTATTTGTTATGTTTCACCTGTTCCCGGTAGAGCTGCATATATGCTCTGAGATATGCCACAAAAGCAATGGCAAGGAACACGGAAACAAGTGTCACGCCTGCATAAACAAGACTCTTTGGCAGATTTGGAATGAAAATAAATGCAATTAACACAATGTCAAAGACAACGGAACAGACTTTACCCGCTATAATGGCACCATTTAGATTATATCCCTTATGATAAATAAACAGACCAATCACCAAAAGAATGATTTCTTTCAGTAAATATTCAATAATGACAATTAAGAAAATTGGTTGTTTCAAAACTGCTACAAACAGCATGGCAAACTGCATTAATTTATCGGCAACCGGATCAATGAATTTGCCCCAGTCTGTTATCATGTTATAATGCCTTGCAATGTATCCGTCCACACAATCCGTAAGGGATGCAGAAACAATCACGGCAGCAGATAAAAGATATTCTTCACGAAGGTATAAATACACAAATATTGGCACAAGTAAAATGCGAATGTAGCAAAGTATATTTGGAATGGTGAATAAGTCTTCTTTTCTGGCTTTTCCTCTCATGTTAGACCTCCGATTGAATTGAAAAATGATAACGCTCCTTCTTTTCTACCATTATATGGGAAAAATGTGGAAAAGTCAAGGAAACAAAACTTTACAAATGAGGAGAAATTTGTTATAATAATGTTTGTGTTCATTTCGAAATGCATATAGAAATTATAATCATATATAAGGGGAAGACCAGACATGCACTTTGGGAAGGTGCAGAAAATGAAAGGTGTAGAAAAATATATGAGAAAAGTAACGAAATATGGAAGAAGGATGCGAATGCTGTTTGCCGTTGCGGCTACAATGGCAGGAATTGGTGTGATGATGCTGATTCCATGGGACAAAGGGTTTGCGAAAGCGGAAGATACATTTTATTCTGTCATAGTGAATGACTATGAGGTAGGAAATGTGGTCAGTAAAGAAGAGGCAGAAGCCATTTATGCGAAAACATGTGACAAGCTGGAAGCGGAAAATGACCAGAGTGTATATGTGGATGCATCGCTTGTTGTAGTAGAGAATGATGCCGTGATGGGAAAAGCTACAGACAGTGCACAATTAGAGCAGAATATGTATCATGAACTGAAGAATTCATTGGTACCTGCTCAGGAGACTGCTTACTCTGTAACCATTGAGGACACTTCGGTTGTACTTTCTTCTTTGGAAGAGGTAACAGAAGTGGTAAATACAGTGGCAGACCAGTATGATACAGAGAACCGTTATCAGGCGGTGATAGAAGAAGAGAATGATGCCCGATTTGGAGAGGCGACCTGTGAGTTGGTACAAGCCAGCATTGAGCCGGTGAATAAACCGATGGTGATGGCGGCGGAAAGTACCGATACAGCAGCGGTAAATACACAGGAGAGCCTTTCTTTGGGAAGTCAGATAGAAATTGTACAGACATATGCGGATAAAAAGGAGGTTCTGTCGGTAGAGGAAGCAGTGTAGACGTTACAGACAGTACTTTCCGTGGTTACAGTGAATCAGGAAGTTTATGAAGAAACCATAGATTTTACTACGGAATATGTCACAGATGAGAATGAGTATACAGATTATATGGAAGTGATTCAGCCGGGACAGGCTGGAGTACAGAAAGTTACAGCTCAGGTAAATTATCAGAATGGTGTGGAGACCGGAAGAACAGTTTTGAACACGGAAGTGTTACAGCAGCCGGTGACACAGATAATTAAGGTTGGAACAAAAGAGAAACCACAGTTTGTATTGCCATTGAAAAATCCTGTAATTTCAGATGTATTCGGACCAAGATGGGGAAGGGTACACAGAGGAATGGATTTTGCCTGCAACATAGGAACAGAGGTGCTTGCCTCGGCAGGAGGTATCGTAGAAGAGGCAACTTACCGTAATGACTATGGTTATACGGTAGTGATTAATCATGGAAATGGTATGAAAACCAGATATGCCCATATGAGCAAACTTCTGGTAAGCAATGGTGAGGAGGTCATTCAGGGTCAGACAGTTGGGCTGAGTGGAAACACCGGTGACAGTACGGGACCGCACCTTCATTTTGAATTGATTCAGAATGGAACGAGAATTGACCCACAGCCATATCTTTATCAATAAAAATTTTCAAAACAAACTTTACAAATGAATTCTATGTGATATAATCAATATGCGTGTGTGCTATCGCACGTATATTGATTATTTTTTGTATTAAATAAAGACGAATAAAACAAGGACGAATAGAAATAAAATATGCAGCATATATATAGTAGACAGAAGTTTTCGTCTGTGTAAAATGTGTATAGAGGTGTATGATGGAAAGATACATTATTAAAGGTGGAACTCCCCTGATGGGAGAAGTGGAAATCAGCGGTGCAAAAAATGCTGCACTGGGAATTCTTGCAGCTGCGATTATGACAGATGAGACAGTAACGATAGAGAATTTGCCGGATGTGAAAGATATCAATGTGTTGATTGATGCAATAGAAGGAATTGGGGCAACTGTAAATAGAGTAAACAGACATTGTGTAAAGATTAATGGAAGTACCATTACTTCCGTTCATGCAGATAACGAATATATTAAGAAAATCAGAGCTTCTTATTATTTGTTGGGAGCTTTACTTGGAAAATTTAATAAAGCGGAGGTCACGCTTCCAGGTGGATGTAATATCGGAAGCAGACCGATTGACCAGCATATAAAAGGATTTACGATGCTGGGTGCAGATGTGAAGATAGAATACGGTATGATCATTGCAGAGGCGGAAAAGCTGCATGGTGCTCATATCTTTTTTGACATGGTTTCTGTGGGGGCTACCATAAATGTGATGTTGGCGGCTTCTCTGGCAGAGGGCAATACTATTATTGAGAATGCGGCCAAGGAGCCTCATATTGTTGATGTGGCAAATATGCTAAATAGTATGGGTGCCAATATTAAAGGCGCAGGAACAGATGTAATCCGTATCCGGGGTGTGAAGAAACTTCATGGAACAGAGTATTCCGTGATTCCGGATCAGATTGAAGCAGGAACATTCATGTTTGCGGCAGCAGCCACCAGAGGAGATATTCTGGTGAAGAATGTGATTCCAAAACATTTGGAGGCATTGACTGCAAAATTATATGAAGTAGGATGTAGTGTGGAAGAATATGACGATTCTGTTCGTGTAATTGGCAATCCGGTGCAGAAGTGTTCGCAGGTAAAGACGTTGCCATATCCGGGATTCCCGACAGATATGCAACCTCAAATTACAGTGGTGTTTGCTCTGGCGCAGGGAACCAGCACAGTGACGGAGAGTATTTTTGAAAACCGTTTTAAGTATGTGGATGAATTGACGAAGATGGGGGCAAAAATTCGGGTGAAAAGTGATGTTGCAGTGATTGAGGGAGTAACAGGACTGACAGGAGCGAATGTGAACGCCCTTGACTTGAGAGCTGGTGCAGCACTGGTACTCGCAGGACTTTGCGCCGAAGGTTATACAACGATAGAAGATATTCATTATATTCAGCGGGGATATGAAAATTTTGATGAGAAATTACGCAAACTGGGAGCAATGATACAGATTGTATATGATGATAGGGAAGAACAGAAGTTTAAATTGCAGGTAGTGTAGAATGAGGAAGCTGTTGCTTTCACGATCATTAATCGTGGAGCGACGGCTTTTTGTGTTTCAAAATTAATATATTTGAATGATAAACTCAAAACTTAAACTTTCCCAAGATGAAACATAAAATAATTTATTTAGTAATAATATAAGATTCTTTACAATATTATATAAATAATAAGGTGAAGAAGAGGTAGAATTATGGATAGAGGGAAAGAGAGGCTGTTTCGTTATGACAAGATGTTTGAAGAAATTCAGCGCATTACCAAGATGAATCAGAGACAGATTAGCGAATTGATAAATTGCACGGAAGTTCATTTGTCAAACATTAAGCATAAAAAAGCAACTATGCCGGTCTCCAAAATCTTAGATTTGGTGAATCGGTTTTCTCTTTCTCTGGATGATTTTGTATATAACAGAGAATCGGACGAAACCTTGGATGTTGCAGTATTTGGAAAATTAGAACAGGATGAAGTATTGTTTCTTCTGGACTGCCTGAAGTTATATCGAAAGAAAAAAGAACAGCGGGGCGGTAAGCAGCAATTGGAAATACAGCATTATGAGAAGGTTGTGGGAAAAAATATTAAGAAAATCAGGAAAGAAAAGAAGATTAGCGTCAAATATATGTCGAATGTTCTGGTTATGAAAGAAGAATCCTATCGAAATATTGAGAGTGGAACCTTTGGGACAACCATGGATAATTACATTCTCATTGCAGGAACGTTTGATGTACCGGTGAGTCTGTTATTCTCAGGTGTGGTGGAAAATAAAAAAGATGTGGTGGAATATTATGCGGAGCAGATGTTTCAGGGAATGGACCGGGAAGGGAAAGAAAAGGCCCAAAAGAATATCATCAAAATGGCGGAATTAATTCATGAAATGATGCAGGAATAGAATTACTAAAATGTAAAAATTTCTATTGACAGATGTCTAAATAGGAAGTAGTATATAGGTGAAATAGATAAAGTTCATAAACATATTTCTTTCTTATTCAGAGTGGTGGAGATACAAGGATCTGTGAAGCCCGGCAACCCCGTAAGGAAGGTGCCAACCTGAGCGAGATATACGATTATTTGCATCGATGGATGCAGTATAGTTCGAGCAATAAGAGGATTTTGATTACCTTGAAGTCAGGTCCGCATGTTATGTGGGCTTTTTCTTTTGCAACTGAAAAACTGTAACAAAAGAAAGGAAAATACTATGGAAAAAAGATTATTTACATCTGAATCAGTAACCGAAGGACATCCGGACAAAGTATGTGACGCTATTTCTGATGCAGTATTAGATGCGATTATGGAACAGGATCCATATGGTCGTGTGGCTTGTGAAACATGCTCCAATACAGGCTTCGTACTTGTAATGGGTGAAATTACTACAACAGCAAATATTGATATTCCGGCAATTGTAAGAAAAACAGTAAGCGAGATTGGCTATACCGACGCTGCGTACGGGTTTGATGCAAATACCTGTGCCGTTATGGTTTCTTTGGACAAGCAGTCTCCGGATATCGCCATGGGTGTAGACAAAGCATTGGAAGCGAAAGAAAATACCATGACAGATACCGATATTGACGCCATTGGAGCGGGAGATCAGGGTATGATGTTCGGATATGCAACCAATGAAACAGAAGAATATATGCCATATCCAATTGCACTTGCTCATAAACTGGCAAGAAAATTGACAGAAGTGAGAAAGAATGGCACATTGCCATATCTTCGCCCGGATAAAAAAACACAGGTAACCGTGGAATATGATGAGAATGGAAAACCAAAGCATCTCAATGCTGTGGTATTGTCAACTCAGCATGATCCGGATGTGAGTCAGGAACAGATTCATGAAGATATCAAAAAATATGTGTTTGATGAAGTTCTTCCACAGGAAATGGTCAATGAGGAGACAGAGTTCTTTATCAATCCAACAGGACGATTTGTAGTGGGCGGACCAAATGGTGACAGTGGTTTGACCGGACGTAAGATTATCGTAGATACTTATGGCGGATATGCACGTCATGGCGGCGGAACTTTTTCTGGAAAAGACTGCACAAAGGTTGACCGTTCTGCAACATATGCGGCAAGATATGTGGCAAAGAACATTGTGGCAGCGGGATTGGCAGAGAAGTGTGAAATCCAGCTTTCCTATGCAATCGGAGTAGCACATCCTACTTCTGTTATGGTAGATACATTTGGTACCGGAAAACTTTCCGATCAGAAGCTGGTAGAAATTATTCGTGAGAATTTTGATTTGAGACCGGCAGGAATTATTCAGATGCTGAATTTAAGAAGACCTATTTATCGTCAGACAGCAGCATATGGACATTTCGGACGTTTGGATTTGAATCTTCCATGGGAACAGCTTGATAAGGTAGATGTATTAAAGAAATATTTATAAGAATATCGATAAGAAAATACAGACGGATGAATTAAGGTTCATCCGTCTGTACTACTGTTAAGGCATCGATGGAAATTTTCATCAGTTCCTTCACCTCGTCGGCTCCAAGGGAAAGATGTTCGCATAACTCTTCCAAAGTTGCTTCTCTTCCAAGTTCTTTCGCAAGCTCTGTGCTGGCATCATTCAGGGCGTTTACCTGGTCTGTGAGATGACTGGATATCCGGTTGCTTCCTGTTTCTATGTTGGAGGCATCCTGAAGAGCAGAAAGAATTTTCTGATTTAAAAATTTCTCCAAATCAATGAGGCTGGCAGGACAATACTCCAGAGATGGATACTCTAACAAAGCTTCGTAAAGAGCAAGGTTTCCTTCAGCGACAAGGTCACTGAGAGACAGACTGCTGTCTGTAAACTGTTCTGCGAGGGTGATGACCATCGGAAGATAGTGTTGTGATAATGAGGAGATATGTTCGGTCTCTCCTTGAAGAATCTGTACCAGCAATTTCTCCAACTGTTCTTCCTCCAGATTTTCTAATTGTTCCAATTCTGACAGGTACATCTTATAAAAATGGCGTGATTCCTCGGATTCTTCTTTTTTCTGAATCGGTGTCTTTGGTTCAGAGATGTCGGTGCTGTCTGGTTTATAGTCAGGTATATTGATTTTGGCATCTGTCAGATATTTGTAAATCAGCTGATATTCAGAGTCTTCTGTAATAAATTTCTGAAAAGCCTGATGAATTTCTTCCTTCGTAAGTGTATTTCCGGAATTAGAAGCTAATTCTACAAGCCGGCTCAGTGTTTGATGAAATTCCTGCTTTTGATCTTTATGTTCCATAATTAAACCTCATTTCGTGTCAAATTCTTTTACGGATAGTATAACGAATTCTTTTAAAAATTACAAGATTTAGAAAATTTTCTTTGTATAACAGAGGAGAATGTTGTATAATAGATGGATAAATATATAAGGGAAAGCGTTAAATATGAGAGAGGATAGAAGTAAAAAAGATAAAATTGAAATTTTATTATTGAAGGTAAAAATAAAAATTGGCAAATTTATGAAAACAAAGTTTGGAAGATATTTGTGGCAATTTGTCAGTTCGGCTCTGATTCTTCTGGTCGCGGGGGGAATTGGTGTATTTGCTGCTTTTGCACAAACTGAAGGGTCTCCCACGGCTTATGCAAAGGACTACTTTGAATATTTTATGACGCATAGCTGGAGTCTGATGTATGCAGAGACGGATTTGGAGGATTCCAAATATATCAATGAGACTACGTTTCAGGAGATGATGAAAAATATTGTGCCAAGTCGCGGGTCGGATCAATATGAATTTATAGACCGGGGCAGTGATGATGTCTACCATGTGATTGATGTGGTATATCAGGAAACCGGAAGTGATGTGAAGCAGACTATGACTTTATATATGAAGAAACAGGAAGAGAAGGAATTGTTGATTCTGAATCAGTGGAAAGTTTGTCTGACAGATCAAATTATTCAGAATTGTACGATTAATGTACCTGCAGATATGTCCGTGATTTTTGATGGAGTCAGTTTGGCAGATTGCACCTATACGGACAATCTGGAAACGGGAATTCGTACCTATACATTGGATAAGGTACTTCCGGGAAAACATAAAATTGAGTTGTCCGGAGCGGGAACAAAGAGTGTATATGAAACTTTTTACTGGGAGGGCAGCCGTTCTTCCTATACCGTGCAGGCAACCGATTTGCCATTGGATGATACCGTTAGTAACACCTGTTCAGACCAGGCGATTGATATGGTAATTGGAATGTATACAGGAGTGCTTACCAATGGAGGCTGTGATGCAGTGAAGAACTTCCTGACGACAGAGGAAGAGAAAGCGGCCATTGATGAGTTGTATGCAAAACTACTGTCACAGGTAAACAGAGAAGACGGAACAACGCTCATTACCATGTCTTTTGACAGTTATGATACAGCGATTATTGATTATGTTTATGGCAGGAGTTTTGGCATTAAATTTACATTTGGTACCACGTTTACGGCCAAAGAAGCACGAACTCAAATGTCCGGAGTGCGGGACAGTTACGATGCTACAGCTCAGGGTGAGGCAGTTGTCCGGTTTGAATGCAGAGAAGGACAGTGGGTGCCGGTGAGAATGGAAATGGATTGTTTCGATTATAGTAAGCCACCGGAATCAGTGGAAGAATAGGAGTAGAAGAAGGTATGAAGATAGAGATAACAGAATATACAAAAGTGATAAAAGACAGTACCGTGTTGGATGATGTGACAATGGTATTTGAGGGTGGAAAAATCTATGGGTTAAAAGGAAAAAATGGTTCCGGAAAGACAATGCTTATGAGGGCGGTATCCGGTTTGATACGTCCCACATCCGGAAAGATTGTCATCGATGGAGAAGAGCTGGGGAAGGATATTTCTTTCCCAAGAAGCATTGGCGTATTAATTGAGAATCCTTCGTTTCTCCCTGGCGAGACTGGTTATCGGAATCTGAAAATGCTTGCAGATATTGGAAAAGGGTTGAGTGAACAAGAGATTAAAACCACGTTAGCCGAAGTGGGGTTGGATCCGGAGGATAAGAAAGCATATAAGAAATATTCCCTTGGTATGAAACAGAAGCTGGGCATTGCAGCTGCGATTATGGAGCATCCGGACATTATTATTTTGGATGAGCCAATTAATGCATTGGACCAGGAGTCGGTAGAGGCGGTAAAGAAGCTGATTATCCGGGAACGGGATCGGGGAGCCGTGATTATTCTGGCATGCCACGACGCAGAAGAATTGGAATATCTGGCAGATGAGATTGTTCCGATACAGGAAGGAAAAATTTGGAACAAATAAGAATGGATGTAAAAAGGACCGCTTAGAGACGGTCCTTTTTGTGTCTGCGAACGCATTCAGTTAATAGAAATTCAACCTGTCCATTGATGGAGCGGAAGTCTTCTTCTGCCCAGGCGGCGATTTCATCCCAAAGAGAGGGAGAGAGGCGCAGAAGCATTTGCTTCTTGGCTTTCTCTTTCTCCTTCAGACTTTTTTCTTTTTTCTTAATCTCCTCTTCCAGTTCTGAGATACGTTTCAGACGGGCCAATAGTTTTTCTTCTTTTTCCCTTAATTCATCGTCTGACATATGCCCTCCTGTCCGATGGCCGTTCTGTTAATAAATGCTGCCGCTGTTTACCACTGGTTGCGCATCTTTATTGCCGCATAATACCACAAGCAGATTGCTGACCATGGCTGCTTTTCTCTCTTCATCCAACACAACCACTTCTTCTTCGTTTAGCTGGTCAATGGCCATTTTTACCATACTCACTGCACCTTCCACAATCTTTTGTCTGGCGGCGATGATAGCGGATGCCTGCTG
>CALWLV010000122.1 GCA_944381595.1 uncultured Roseburia sp. | reverse complement strand
ATGTTCGATTCGTTTCGCCGGCATCTCCCGGTCCACCGGAACATAATAACAGCCTGCATACATAATACCAAGAAATGCCGCAATTTCAGCGGCACTTTTTTCCATAAATACAATCACAGGTTCTTTTTGACAGCCTTTTTGTGCCAAAAAAGAGCCAATGGCTCTGGCATTTTGGTATAACTCCCAAAATGTCAGACTGTCCTTTTCTCCTGCAAAAGCTATTTTTTGCTTTATTTTATTATCCTGAACAATCTTTTCCAGATATTCCAGTAAGTTTATCACATTCCCAACTCCTTATTGTAATATGAACTTCTCCGTTGGAGTGGCAGGATATGCACTGTGGTCGAAATCATAATAATGATCTCCCACCTTCGCTGTGTAAGCCTGCACATCCTCATCTCTGGCCATAAATCCGTCAAAGTATACTTTACGTCTGGTAGCATCAAAGTGATACCAGCCGGTTCCCAGATTGACCATCAGCCAGTAATGCTCCGATGTTCCGCCTGTACGCTGCACATCCATTGTATCAATTCCCAACCTCTGCAGTAAAATTTTACACACGGCAAAATAGGTAAAACAATCTCCGTTTCCCTCATTCAGACCTCGATAGGCCTCTGCCATCCAGTCAGACTTATCGGAAGTTCCTGTATATGCAATATTAGAATATGCATAGGAATATACGGCATATGCCTTTCTTGACAGGCTCATCGTATCATCGGTGATTTCTTTCAATACTTCATCTGCTCTCTGATTTAACGCTTCTTCATCCGCAGATATCTTTGTAATTGTAAAAACCGCCGTTTGAGAACTTTCATTTCCGGACTGGTCTTTTGCAGTATAAATCACTTCATAACTACCCTCCTGTCCTTCGTTCACCGCCTGGTGATCTACCTGCACCTGACACACACCATCCACGGCATCCTGTGCAGAAATCCCTTCCATATAAGAAATGGTTTCTCCTACAAAAAATTGTTTATCGGTTATTCCCTGTAATACCGGAGGCTCCTGATCTGCTATCACAGACACAATCATTGCCGTTTCCGTCTGGTTCCCCCCTTCATCCGTTACTGTAATGGTTACAGGATAGTCACCCAAAGTTTCGGTATCCAGTTTTCCCTTAATTCCAGCAGTCACGTCTGTGGCATCCGTCACCTGTTCTACCGCCGTCATGGGATCAAAGTCATGATTCTGATAGGTTGTGACGCTTTCTTTCCATGTTACCACAGGTGCCTGATGATCCTCCACCGTAATCTCCGAATCATATTCCACACCCTGATACAGCAGTTTCACTTCATAGTCACCCACATGGTTCAGGGTGATGGGTTTGTACACGAAAGATACCATGGACGCATCTATATCAGGAACCAGAAGATCCGATAATTCTACTGCCTGTCCGTCTGCCTCAAGCGCCAGATTCTGCTTGACAATACTCACTCGCAGCAATGCATCCTTAACGGTTCTCTTTCCCTTGGAATCCACAGCCTCAATACTGACCTTCCTGCTTCCCGGCACAGAAAAGTCCGGCTTTTCCACATATCGGACTGTAGCATTGTCCTCAGAACATTCTGTCACAAAGGTCCATGCATTGATTTCTTCATTTAATTCTACCGTCACATTATGCAAGGTCAGTTCCGGTCCCCGCATGGTTTCTCCAAGAAAGAGAACCAAAAGCAATATGGAACCGGATACTGTGCTAAAGATAAAGAATAATAATAATTTTTTGTTCATAATTCATTACATATTGGATAAAGTCTCTTTTAACAGCTGATTTACCATACCCGGATTGGCTTTTCCCCTGGAAGCTCTCATTACCTGTCCCACCAAAAATCCGATGGCTTTTTCTTTTCCATTCTTATAATCTTCTACGGACTGTGGATTGGCAGCTACCACTTCCTCCACAATCTTCTTTAATCCGTCTTCATCCTGATCCATCTTCAGTCCATGTTCTTCCACATATACTTCCGGATCGGTATCGTTTTCAAAAATCTGTGCAAATACTTCTTTTGCCGTGTTTCCATTGATTACCCCTTTGTCCACCAGACCAATGAGTTTTGCCAGATTTTCCGGTGAAAATGTCAATTCATCCGGATCCATACTCTTTTCTTTCAACAGACGCATGGTCTCACCCATAAGATAATTGCTGACTTTCTTTGGATTCTTACAGATTTCAGTTGCCTTCTCAAAGATATCTGCCATCTTCTTATACTGAGTAATAATATCAGCATCATATTCCGGAAGTTTGAATTCACTGACGTATCTTGCTTTCTTCTCATCCCGGAATTCCGGCTGTCTCTGTCTTACTTCCTCTAACCATTCGTCACTAATCACGATTGGCACCAAATCAGGTTCCGGGAAATAACGATAATCCTGTGCATCCTCTTTGGAACGCATCGCATAGGAATATTCCTTATTATCATCCCATCTTCTTGTCTCCTGAATGACTTCCTTGCCTGCCTCTAACAAATCAATCTGACGCTCTGTTTCATTTTCAATGGCTCTTGCAATGGCCTTGAACGAGTTCAGGTTTTTCATCTCAGTTCTTGTTCCAAATGTTTCCGCTCCTACTTCACGGATGGAGAGGTTTACATCGGCTCTCATGGAACCTTCATTTAATTTACAGTCCGATGCTCCGAGATACTGGATAATCATTCTTAATTTCTCCAGATAGGCAATCACTTCTTCTGCAGAGCGCATATCCGGTTCGGATACAATTTCAATCAATGGCACACCAGAACGGTTAAAGTCTACCAGGGAGCAGTCAGACCATTCGTCATGAATGAGTTTTCCCGCATCTTCTTCCATATGAATTTCGTGAATTCCTATTGTTTTTGTTCCATTTTCTGTCTGGATTTCCACTTTTCCATCTCGGCAAATCGGCAGATATAACTGGGATATCTGATAATTTTGCGGATTATCCGGATAGAAATAATTCTTACGGTCAAATTTGCAGTACTGGGTAATCTTACAATTAGTTGCAAGTCCCACTGCCATGGCATACTCTACCACCTGCTTATTTAATACCGGAAGGGAACCCGGCATACCGGTGCAGACCGGGCAGGTATGTGTATTTGGTGCTCCTCCAAATTCTGTGGAACAGGAGCAGAATATCTTTGTTTTTGTGGCCAGTTCTACGTGAACTTCAAGGCCAATGACTGTTTCATACTGTTTCATCTTAGTTCTCCATTTCTTCGCTGATTAATCTCTTGCCTTTGCCACGTCGCATCTCTCATATGTTCTTGTCTGTTCAAAAGCATAAGCGGCTCTGATAATATTCTTTTCCTTAAAGCAATCTCCGATTAACTGTAAACCAATCGGCAGACCCTTACTGTCTCTTCCGCATGGAAGACTGATTCCCGGAAGTCCTGCAAGGTTTACAGAAATGGTGTAAATATCACCCAGATACATCTTAATCGGGTCGGAAAGGCTCTTACCGATTTCCGGTGCAGTGGTTGGTGCTGCCGGTCCCAGAATCACATCATATTTTTCAAATGCTTTATCAAATTCTTTCTTAATCAATGCCTTTGTTCTGAGAGCTTTGAGATAATACGCATCATAGTATCCGCTGCTTAACACGAAGGAACCAAGCATGATTCTTCTCTTTACTTCGGCTCCAAATCCTTCCGAACGAGTCTTCTTATACATATTGTGAAGTCCGTCATAATCCGGTGTACGGTATCCGTATTTTACCCCGTCAAAGCGGGCAAGATTGGAGCTTGCCTCAGCTGAAGCAATGACATAATAGGCAGGGATTGCATAATCGACCAATCCTAAATCAAATTCTTCTACGATTGCTCCCTTTTCTTCCAGGGTTTTAGCAGCTGACAATACAGCATCTCTTACTTCCGTGTCCAGTCCTTCCCCGAAATAACTCTTTGGAATACCAATTCTCATGCCTTTGACATCATCGACCAAAGCACTTGTAAAATCATAATCTTCTCTCTTTACGGAAGTGGAGTCCTTCGGATCATAACTTGCTATGGTTTCCAGAATCGTAGCACAATCTGTCACATCCTTTGCCACCGGTCCAATCTGGTCTAAGGAAGAACCATAGGCAATCAATCCATAACGGCTGACTGTTCCGTAAGTTGGCTTAATTCCTGTTACACCGCAGAAAGAACTTGGCTGCCGAATGGAACCACCGGTATCGGAACCCAGAGAATAGCTGCATTCTTCTGCTGCCACTGCAGAACAGGAACCGCCGGAAGAACCGCCCGGTACATGATTCTCATTCCATGGATTTCTCGTCACTCCATAAGCAGATGTCTCTGTGGTGCTGCCCATGGCAAATTCATCCATGTTGGTCTTTCCCAGAATGACAGCTCCCGCCTTCTCCAAATTCAACACTGCCTCTGCAGTATAAGTCGGATAAAAATTCTCCAATATTCTGGAACTGCAAGTTGTCTTCATACCTTCCGTACACATATTGTCCTTAATGGCAACCGGTACGCCTGCCAGAGGACTGTCCAGTTTTCCTTCATCTATTAACTTCTGTACTTCTTCTGCACGCTTTAATGCCTGTTCCTTATCCAGAGTAACATAACTGTGATATACATCTTCTACTTTTTCAATCTGGTCAAAAGCAGCCAGTACTGCCTCTTTTACCGTCACTTCTTTTGCCTTTATTTTTTTTCCCAGCTCTACTGCTGTCAGACTCATTAAATTCATGTCGTACCTCTCTCTTCCTAGTCTACTGTCTTTGGAACCACAAAGCTTCCGTCCTTTTGCTCCGGAGCATTTTTCAAAATATTTTCTCTGTCATCTCCATTTACCACCACGTCTTCCCTAAATACGTTCTGTACCGGAAATACATGGGACATTGGCTCTACACCAGTGGTATCTAACTCATTTAATTTGTCGATATAATCCAGCATACTGCCCATATCTTTTTTTGCTTTCTCTTTCTCTTCGTCGCTCAATTCAAGCTTGGCAAGAATTCCTACATATTCTATGGTTTCATCTGATATGATATTTGCCATGTTTACCTCCATGATGCAGTTATTTTCTATATAATATTAAGGTCAAAGGTATACTGACCCCAGTATTATTTATATTAATGAAATGTCGCCTGAAAGTCAAGGTTTCTTCCTATAATTAATTTTCTGAAAATTTTAGCACTCGCCTCTTGACATTGCTAATAACTTGTTGTATGATATGTGAGAAGCTTAGAGAAACCTTTGTTTTGCGAGAGGAGGGAATCCTTTATGAATATTAACAAATTTACACAAAAATCTATGGAAGCAGTTCAGAACTGCGAGAAACTGGCTTATGAATTTGGCAATCAGGAGATAGACCAGGAACATCTGTTAAAATCTCTTGTTGACCAGGAAGATGGCCTGATTCTAAAATTGATTGAAAAAATGGAAATTAACACTGCACATTTTACCAACCGGGTGACAGAATATCTGAATAAGAAAGTAAAAGTGCAGGGCGGCGATTTACGAATCAGTAATGACTTAAATAAAGTATTGATTACTGCAGAAGATGAAGCGAAGGCCATGGGCGATGAATATGTGTCTGTGGAGCATCTGTTCTTATCTCTTCTGAAGTATCCAAACAGATCCATGCAGGCATTATGGAAAGAATATGGTATCACAAGAGAACGTTTTTTAACAGCTCTTTCCACTGTCCGCGGTAACCAGCGTGTAACCAGTGACAATCCGGAAGCAACCTATGATACCTTGACAAAATATGGTACGGATTTGGTAGAAAAGGCAAGAAATCAGAAACTGGATCCTGTCATTGGAAGAGATTCTGAAATTCGAAATGTAATCCGTATTTTATCCCGTAAGACCAAGAACAATCCTGTCTTAATCGGTGAACCTGGCGTCGGTAAAACCGCTGCCGTGGAAGGTCTTGCACAGAGAATTGTACAGGGTGACGTACCAGAGGGATTAAAGGATAAGAAGATTTTTGCTCTGGATATGGGTGCCCTGGTGGCAGGTGCCAAGTATCGTGGTGAATTTGAAGAACGTCTGAAGGCTGTATTGGAAGAAGTAAAGAAAAGTGATGGACAAATCATTCTCTTTATCGATGAACTTCATACCATCGTAGGTGCCGGAAAAACGGAAGGTTCCATGGATGCCGGCAATATGTTAAAGCCGATGCTTGCCAGAGGTGAACTCCACTGCATTGGTGCAACCACTTTGGATGAGTACCGCAAATATATCGAAAAAGACCCGGCTCTGGAGCGTCGTTTCCAGCCTGTTATGGTAGATGAACCCACTGTGGAAGATACGATTTCCATTCTCCGTGGCCTGAAAGACCGCTATGAAGTATTCCACGGTGTAAAAATTACAGACTCTGCCCTGGTCAGTGCAGCTGTTCTTTCCAACCGTTATATTACCGATCGTTTTCTTCCGGATAAAGCCATTGATTTGGTGGATGAAGCCTGTGCTCTGATTAAAACAGAGATGGATTCTCTGCCAACCGAGATGGATGAACTGAGAAGAAAAGTTATGCAGCTGGAAATCGAGGAAACAGCACTGAAGAAAGAGACCGATAAATTAAGTCAGGAACGGCTGGCTA
>CALWLV010000121.1 GCA_944381595.1 uncultured Roseburia sp. | reverse complement strand
GAAAAGAACCCGGATCGAAGAGAAGGGTTATTCTGAAAACACAGATAATAATCCTGCCCTGCGGCGTTTGCTGCAGGGCAGGATTATTTATTGCTGTGCGCCTGGCGGCGCACGTTTCTTAAGGGTGAAAGTCCCAAATCCACCCGGTAGCGGGAAGGATATAGCCGAAGGCAAGGGTGTTGCGGGCGACTGCAAATCTGAAGGAAGCCGGATGTGGGGAACATACTAACCCATGGGCAAATCTCTGGTCTGACGAACAGAAACCACATATGAGGTTACGCATGAGGGTAAGGCTGCATAACAAGTCGAAGCCCGATAACTACACGGAATCATGCGTGATAAATGTGGCAGATAGATGGAGAGAAGGAAACGTGTGGTACCTAGGGAGGTCTGTGCGGTACGCTCCGAAAGGAGTAACCACCGCAGAAAGCGGTGTTGAACGTACAGAAGTCAGCAGAGGTCATAGTAGTGAAGCTTTTCATGAAGGACCGAATCAATAGGAGTCTTAAGTATGACCGAGAAAGGAGGAATGACTGATTATGACAGAAAACATGAATAATGGCTGTTCACAAAGAGATAGTGCGGAACACGAAGGGTATGTGAAAGTGTCAAGGTCATTCAATCGGATATGGAAAGAAAGAGACAGTGCACAGCCAAAACTTTTGGAAGCGATACTGTATAAAGACAATCTTAACAGAGCGTATAAAAGAGTTAAGGCAAATAAAGGAGCGGCGGGAATCGACGGAATGACCGTGGAAGAAGCACTCCCGTACTTAAAGGAACATCAATGGGAGCTGACAGACCGAATTTACAGAGGGAAGTACACTCCGTCTCCAGTAAGGAGAGTTGAGATTCCAAAACCCGATGGTGGTGTGCGAAAGCTTGGCATACCAACAGTGATAGACCGAACCATTCAGCAGGCAATAGCACAACAGCTTATGCCAATCTATGAACCATTGTTTATAGAAACCAGCTATGGTTATCGTCCGAACAAAAGCGCAAAAGATGCGATTCAGAAAGTGAAGGAGTACGCGGAGCAAGGTTATACTTTTGCAATAACCTTAGATTTATCCAAGTATTTCGATACTCTGAACCATGAGAAGTTGATAAATCTATTGCGTAAAGAAGTGAAGGACGAGAGGGTAATCCAACTCATTAAGCGGTATCTGAAAAGTGGCGTTATGGAAAATGGAGTGGTAATGGAAACAGAAGAAGGTTCTCCACAGGGAGGAAATCTGTCTCCGTTACTTGCTAATGTTTATCTGAACGAGTTTGACCAGGAGTTTGCAAAGAGAGGGGTTCCGTGTATCAGATATGCTGACGACATCGTTCTGCTCGCGAAGAGCAAACGAGCGTCGGAGAGACTGCTTGAGAGCAGTACAAAATATCTTGAGAAGACATTAAAACTCACAGTAAACCGAGAGAAAAGCCGAACAGTGAGTGTGTTTGCAATCCGAAATTTTAAGTTCCTTGGCTTCGCATTGGGAAGGAATGGAAATGGCATATATGTCCGCGTTCATCCGAAGTCATGGAAGAAGTTTAAGTCAAAACTGAAAGAACTATCTTCCCGCAGGTCTGTACAGAGCATCAAGCCAAGCCTTGAGAAAATCAAGGTATATGCAAGAGGATGGCTGAACTATTACGGAATAGCAAGCATGAAGAATAACATTGAAGACATAAATGGATGGCTCTACCACAGAGTTCGCATGTGCATATGGAAACAATGGAAACTTCCAAAGACAAAGAAGAGAAATCTAATGAAACTGGGAGTTCCAGAGTACTATGCACAAATGGCGGCAAACAGTCGGAAAGGTCATTGGTTCTGTGCAAACCTAACAACGGTAAAACGAGCCATGACAAAAGAAAGACTGATAAACAGTGGCTTCTATGATTTAGCCACTGCCTATCAGTCAGTGCACGTCAACTATTGAAACCGCCGTGTACCGAACGGTACGCACGGTGGTGTGAGAGGACGGCGGTTAGTCACCGCCTCCTACTCTATTTTATAAAACTCTGGCAAGGAAATCTTTCAGTCTTGGATTTTGTGGATTTTGGAAGAATTCCTGTGGAGTATTTTCTTCCTGAATAATCCCTTCGTTGATAAACATAACGCGATTTGCAACTTCTCTTGCAAATCCCATTTCATGGGTAACCACAACCATGGTCATGCCATCTTTGGCAAGCTGCTTCATCAGAGACAGTACTTCGCCAACCATTTCAGGGTCCAGGGCGGAAGTAGGTTCGTCAAAGAGCATGACATCCGGATTCATGGCAAGAGAACGTGCGATGGCAATACGCTGTTTCTGGCCACCGGAAAGCATGGCTGGATAGACATCTGCTTTGTCAGGAAGACCGATGCGTTCCAGTAACTCCATGGCTTTTTTCTCTGCGTCTTCCTTGTTCATCAGGTGTAATTTCACTGGTGCCAGCATAATATTCTGTTTTACAGTCATATTTGCAAACAGATTAAACTGCTGGAACACCATTCCGATTTTCTCACGCATTTTATTGATATCTACGGATTTGTCTGTAATATCTGTTCCTTCAAAAGTAATCATACCGGAAGTCGGTGTTTCCAGAAGATTCAGGGAACGCAGGAATGTGGATTTTCCGCAGCCGGAAGGTCCCACAATGGCAATCACTTCTCCTTTGGAAATCGTTGTGCTGATTCCTTTTAACACTTCATGGTCACCAAAGGATTTTTTTAGATTTTTTACTTCGATTAATACATTATCGTTCATTTGTTCTTAATCTCCTTTCCAGTTTATTCACACCGGCTGTAAGCAGGAGTACAATGACAAGGTAAATCAGTGCAACTGCGATTAATGGTAAAAATGCTTCGTAAGTCAGACTCTGGATGATGACACCTCCACGAGTAAGGTCAGCAAGGCCAATGTAACCACTGATAGAAGTTTCTTTCAGCAAACTGATAAATTCGTTGCCCAGAGCCGGAAGAATATTCTTTAAAGCCTGTGGAAGAATGATGGAAAACATGGTCATGCGGTATGTAAGACCAAGGCTTCGTCCTGCTTCGAACTGTCCGTCATCCACTGCCATAATACCGGAGCGGACTACTTCTGCCACATAGGCTGCAGAGTTGAGACCGAATGCAACTATGGCAACCACGATTTTACTGATATCCACGGATGCAAAAATAACAAAATAAATAATCAGCAACTGTACCATCACAGGGGTACCACGAATAATCGTCAGATAAATTTTACAGAAGAAATTCAATATGGTAAAACTTCCGTTTTTATCATGACTGGTACGGATAATGGCAATCAGGAAGCCAAAGATAATACCAATGATAATGGCAAAAACAGTAATAATGAGTGTATTCACCAAACCTTGAGCAAGATATTGCCATCTGTTATCAGTGATGAAGTTTTCCTTGAATTTCTCTGCCAGAGTAAGCTTTTCTACCTGAGCATTTGGATCTTTTACGATAATTACCTGTTTGGAAGTAGTATAGGAATCTGTAAAATCGATGGATTTCAGACGATCTTCCGTCACTGTCATACCAGCCACACCAACGTCTGCCTTTCCAGTCTGAACAGCACCAACGATGGAATCAAATTCCATATCTTCGATTTCCAGAGTCATGCCTAATTTATCGCAGATGGCATTCATCATGTCAACGTCAAGTCCCACAATGGTTCCGTTGTCATAGTATTCATATGGCTTAAACTGAGCATTGGTAGCCATCACAAGAGTGCCGTTGGAGCGATCCACATCCTGAATCTCGTAAGGGAACTGGCCCTTTTCCTCATCCGTACCGGTATAATTCTTCTTGATCTTATCCAGAGTACCATCTTCCTTGAGTTCTGTAAGAGCAGCATTGATTTTATCCTTTAACTCTGTATTTTCTTTGGCAATACAGATAGCGTAATCCTCCACTGTGAATTCCTCTTCCAGAATCATCAGTTCCTTGTTTTTTGCCACAAATTCTTTGGCAGGCTCTTCGTCAATAATCACACAGTCAATTTTATCCTGCTTCAAAGCCTGAATGGCGTCGGAGCCTTTGTTATACTTTTCAACTTTACTTCCGGCATCGTCGCCTTCGTAATCGGAAGCGTAAATGTCTCCGGTTGTTCCAATCTGGACACCCATGCGGCTGCCTTCCAGGTCATCCACACCGGTTACCTTCGGGGTAGTCTTTTCCTCTGAATCTTTGTTACTGCAGGCAGTGAGTCCAAACAGCAGCAGACAAAGAAGCAATGGAAGAAGATATTTTTTCTTATTCATATGTTTTCCTCCTGAATTTATGAGTTCTCTTTCGTATATCTTATCTATCATACCATAATTCAGGAGCTGGTGCAAGAAATTTTATAGTCCCCCTCCTTTTCTCAGAATTTCAAAGGCATTGTATAAATCAAGAGTCCCATAGCCCCATAATCTGGATGGATAGGAAATATCAGGGCGACGGTTGGCGCCCCGGATCAAAATTGATTTGATATTCACAGAGGTAATCAGGGGAGCATTTTGCAAGGTCACAGCCCAGGTGAGAATTTGGGCACAGGCACCTCCCGTAAGGGCGGAAGCGAGGCTGGTTCCACTCCGCTGTTCATAGCGCCCCCTTAAATTCGGACCGGTGATGGAGGTGCAGGGGGCACACAGATCCGGTTTAAATCTTCCACCTCTGGTAAAACCTCTTCCGGAAGGAGGATAAAAAGCTCCCGTCAGGGTTTCATAGCCGGATACACAGATGGCAGATTCCACTCCCGAAGGATCAGTCAGAGTAATGTCTGAGCTGGAGCCAAGGAAATAAGCACGGTTTCCAATAAAATTCTGACCCGGAAGATAAGCATTAAAATTCGCATTGTCCGTATTGGAAAATACTTGTATGCGCCAGATACCCTGAGTAGGGGTTTTTATTTGTACGGCGATGACTTCGTCGCCGGCTGAAAATTCGGATAAATCATAATAGACAACGATTTGTGAATTTTCAAAAATCAGGTCAAAACGCTGAATATTGCCAATCCGGGCAGGGATTCTTCCGGTTTGTTCCCCAGTAGGAGATTCAATGGAAATGGAAAGCACACTGGGAGGAAGCCCCCAGATTTCAAAAAATACTCCGGGAACATTGTCAGAGACAGAGAGTTCTATTTGTGCCGGAGTTTTTGCCGTAGAAACTGTCCCTGCAAAATGCTGCTGGGTAAGGCCTTCGTTACCTGTGGGAACAGTAATGCAAAAACCGGGAAGCAGGGAAATGGAATTCATCACATAGGAAATGGCGGAAAGCCCATTGTGTCCGCCCAGATTACTTCCCAGTCCAAAAGGATAGGAAATTGGCATTCCCAGTTC
>CALWLV010000120.1 GCA_944381595.1 uncultured Roseburia sp. | reverse complement strand
AGACACAAAATTTCCTCTTCAGATAACAGCGGGTGCAAGTAACAGTAAAACGGAGTTTTCAAAGAATGATTTGAACTTAATTCAAAACATTACTGGTGTAACGAATATTTGTACAGAGTATGTAAGTAATGAATTGTATGCTGTAGCAGACAGTGGAAAAATGCCTGTAGTAATCTATTCTGATAAATTGATTGATGAAATTTATCCGTTCCTGCCTGAGAATTGCTTAAATAATATGGGCCAATTAGCAGTATTTATTGGTACACAAAAAATAGATAAAGAGAAAGTAACGATATTGTCCAGTAATTATTTAAGAACAAAATATCCGGATATAGCAGAATCATCCCCAATTATATTGACCGGACAATTGACTGAAGATATAAATGATATAACGTTCAACAAAGATACAAGTCAATCAATGGTGATTATTAACCGAAATATGGCAGAATCCATTGGGCTTTCCGGAAAGTTATTTAATACAATTTGTATGGACATTCAATCTGATAATGATAATGTAAAAAAGGAAATATTTGATGCATTAGGTGGAAGGGAGCAGTTTTTTGTTACGGATCATATGAAAGAAAGCAACGCACAAAATATGCTCCTGGGAATAATTATTATGGCCGGATATATTTTGGGACTTTTGTTCTTTACTGCTATTGTCATTGTCTCGTTTGCTTTTCAATTTAATTACTATCAGAAAAAGCAGGAGTTAGATATAATGTTGGCAATAGGATATACATTGGGGAAAGTGAAATGGATTCTTTCATGCAGTAGTTGCCTTTTAAGCATAAAAGCAGTAGTAATCGGTTGTTTGATTTCTATCCCGATTAATAATTTTTTACTGGAGGCTTTTTATGATACCTTTTATATAAGATTAGAGTTATTTTTTCTTGTAATGGCGATATTTTTATTGATTGGTTGTGTTATCAGTGTTTTATTAGGGAAAGGAAAAGGATATGGACAATTCTATAATCAATATTAAACATCTGTACAAGTCTTATGGAGAAAAGAAGAGAACAATTTCTGTTTTACAGGATATTAATTTAAATGTAAGAGAAGGAGAATTTATTTCTATAATTGGTGAAAGTGGCAGTGGAAAAACAACGTTACTTAATATAATTGGTACTCTTGATAAGTATGATGCAGGCGAAGTGTATATAGATGGCTTTTTGTTAAAAAATATGGGAGATTCTGCTAAAGCGAAGTTTCGAAGCCAAAATATCGGATTTGTATTTCAGAATTACAGTCTGATTCCTTCTTTAAATGTCTTGGAAAATATTCTACTTCCATTAAATTTATGTAAAAAGAAACGTACTAATGAAGAAATTAACGAATTATTAGAGGATTTGGGGATATATGAAAAGCGAAATGATAACGTGAATTGTTTATCAGGTGGAGAAAAACAGCGGGTAGCAATTGCCAGAGGTTTAATTCACTTACCCAGGATTATTTTAGCAGATGAACCAACTGGAAATCTGGATTCAAAAAATGGAGATGAGGTTATAAAATTACTAAGAGAAATAACAAAAAAGAATTGCACTACATTATTAATGGTAACTCATAATGAGCGATATGCCAGATGTGCTGATTCCTGTGTAGAGATTAGGGATGGCAAATTATATAAATTTTAAAAACGTATTTTCAGGACGAAGGCAGATAAAGGGGGAGTGAAATCTATCGAAGAGCTTCAGCTGGGTTGAAAGGATATCCCCCGACGTGTTATACTATAAATTCAAAGACGTGCTTACAGAACATGGGGGATTGCCATGAAAGAGAAGATAAATTTATTTGCTAAGGGGAAATTTGAATATCAGCATGCAGCCGTTCAGATAAAACCGGAAAAGCTTATTCTGGAGGTAGATGCAGGGGGCTGTTTATCCGGTTCTTTTGCAGTCACAAATACGGGCGGCGAGCTGATGAAGGGGCTGGTCTGTACAGATTGTTATGCCATGCAGATTGAGACAGAGGTGTTTCAGGGAGAGGAGAATACCATTCATTATTCCTTTCATGCGGAGAATCTGCTGCCGGGAGAAAATGTTTCCGGAAAGCTGCAGATTATTTCAGACAGGGGAAGTTGTGAACTTCCGTTTTCTGTGACGGTAAATTTGCCTTCCTGTCAGGCATCAACCGGTAAGCTGCGCGATTTATATCAGTTTGCCGCTCTGGCCGGAGAAAATTACAGGGAAGCTGTAAACTTGTTCCAAAGTCCGCATTTTTAATAAATCTTTTTGCAGCATAATGAAAGATACCAGGAGATTTACCGCGGACTTGTACACCAGGGTCAGAATCAGGCATTGGCGTTAGAGGAATTTCTGATTGCGATTCACAAAAAAGTACCGGTGCATGTCAATGCAGAGAAAGTGTCTTTCTTATACGAGACAGGAAGCGCTGAGGGGGAGTCGGAGCCGTTTCAGGATGAAATTATATTACACAGGGACAGTTGGGGCATGGAGGAGTTTCGCATAGAGACGGACGGTGATTTCCTGTCTGTGGAACAGAAAATCATACGTACCAGCCAGTTTGCAGGTAATTCCTATGTACTGCCGTTTCTCGTACATCCGAAGAAAATGCGCAGAGGCAGGAATTTCGGAAGAATCCTGATATCCGGTATTCATCAGAGTCTGGAGATTGTTATAGAGGCAAGAAGAGATTTTGACATCGAGGTTTGCAGAAGCCGCTGGCAGGCGCAGGAGCAATATTTGAAAATGGCATCCTTATTTCTGGATTTTCAGAGTGATATG
>CALWLV010000119.1 GCA_944381595.1 uncultured Roseburia sp. | reverse complement strand
CCAAACAATATATTGCAAAAGCAGGGGTGTAAAGTCTATTGCATGATTAAGACTTTACACTCTTTTCCTATATATAAATAAGTATAATGAATTTTAAGCCATTGTACTGTACGATTAGAAATGGTATAATGATTGTCGTGAAAACTTCAATAAGAACAGTATTTTTGTATTACAGAAAGGTGGAGGAGGCATGGAACCAAAACAATTTCTTCATAATTTTATCGGACATTTATCCACGGTGAATGCTCATAAATGGATGGTAATGAAACATTGTTTTCGTGTGGGATTATATAAACAGGGGCTTTTGCATGATATGTCAAAATATTCTTTCACGGAATTTGTTCCGGGCGTGAAATATTATCAGGGATATCGCAGCCCGAATAATGCACAGAGAGAAGCTGAGGGATGTTCCACTGCATGGCTGCATCACAAAGGAAGAAACAAACACCATTACGAATACTGGATGGATTACACCAGTGATAAGGATGCAGGAATGGCAGGGATGAAGATGCCGGTGAAGTATGTGGTTGAGATGTTTTGTGACAGGGTTGCAGCCAGTAAAATTTATAATAAAGAGAAGTATACAGATGGAGACTCCCTTGCCTATTTCATGAAAGGGAAAAATCATTATATCATACATCCGGAGACAGAGGAATTGCTGACCAGACTGCTTGTTATGCTGAAAGAAAAAGGGGAAGAAGAAACATTTCGCTATATTCGGAAAGAAGTATTAAAAAAAGGAGCAAAGTAAAAATGCAGAATCAAACACTTCCAAAAGATCCTATGATTTTATTAAGTTTTGTGAACACCCAGCTTCGGGACCATTATGATTCCTTGGAGGAATTCGCAGGGGTATATGGATGTGATATGGAAGAAATCAAAGAAACATTAAAGGAATGGGATTATGAATATAATCCGGAACAGAATCAGTTTATATAGAAAAGAAAAAGAAAGAAGAATGATGATGCGAGATATGGAATTTAAGATGGAACGGGAAGGATTGGTAAAAGAAGGCCAGGAAGTAGAGATTACAGAGGGAAAACTTCCGGGAAGTTATTATTATACGCTGGAACCTGCAGTGGCAATGTCAGCAAATTATCAGTTTCGTGAAAGATTAAAGACGAGGAAAGGTGTGGTAAAGAAGATTCACCAGACAGACCGGGGATTCTTTGTCACGGTTACCTTTGATGAATAATGGATATGATAGAACAGAATAGAAATGGAATGATGAAAATTTCAGTAAGGAATCTTGTGGAATTTATTCTGAGAAGCGGGGATATCGATAACCGCATTGCCGGAGGAAAACGGGATATTAACGCTATGCTGCAGGGAGGAAAGTTGCACCGCAAGATTCAGGGAAGAATGAAAGGGAACTACGAGGCTGAAGTTCCTCTGAAAATAGAAGTTCCATATGAACGGTTTACGGTGATTGTGGAAGGCAGGGCAGATGGAATCCAGACGGATTATGACAAGAATGGAGAACCGGTGAAAGTTACCATTGATGAAATTAAGTGTATGTACCGTGATGTGCAGAAGATGGAACAGGCGGATAAACTCCATGAGGCTCAGGCTATGTGCTACGGATATATGTATCTCGTTCGGCATCCAATGGAACAGATTGATATCCAGATTACTTATGTGAACATGGATACAGAGGAAGTGAACCGGATAAAGGAAACATATGCTTATGAAGAATTAGAAGAATGGTTTATGGGCATGATGAAGTACTATGAGAAATGGGTTACATTTCTGTTTGAACATGGAGAGGCCAGAGTGAAGACGGCAAGGGAAATCAGATTTCCATTTGATTACCGGCCGGGGCAGAAAAACATCGCCGTGTCTGTTTATAAGGCCATCATGCAGAAGAAGGAATTGTTTATTCAGGCACCGACCGGGGTGGGAAAAACCATGTCCGTCATATTTCCTGCGGTGAAGGCTGTAGGGGAAAATCTGACAGATAAAATCTTTTATCTTACTGCAAAAAGCATTACCGGACAGGTTGCCCATGATTCCTTTCGGAAACTGAGAGAAAATGGACTGGATTTTCTGTGGATTTCCATTACTGCGAAGGATAAAATGTGTATATTGGAAAACAGAGACTGCAATCCGGACGTATGTTCCAGAGCCAAAGGCCATTTTGATCGGATTAATGAGGCGATGTATGATATGATTACCCATGAGCATGAAATGAACAGAGAAATGATTTTATCTTATGCGGAGAAACATCAGGTATGTCCCTATGAATTCAGTCTTGATTTAAGCAATTTCTGTGATGCAGTGATTTGCGACTATAATTATGTATTTGATCCGGTGGTTTCTTTGAAACGTTATTTTTCATCAGGAAGCAGTGAAAGATATGTATTCCTGGTGGATGAGTCCCATAATCTGGTGGAACGGGCAAGAGAAATGTACAGTGCAGATATCAGCAAAGAAGATGTACTTCTGGTCAGGAGAATCATAGGCACAAGGCAGAAAAAACTGACCAATGCCCTGGATAGAACAAACAAGATTCTGTTACATTATAAGAGACAATGTGATCAGCAGTATGTTTATCTGGAAGATGTGACAGAACTGATATTAAGTCTGGAACGACTCTATGGCTGTCTGGAACGATTTCTGGATGAATTCCGGGAATTTGATGGACGGGAAGAAGTCTTGCTTTTTTATTTTGGAGTCAGTCATTTTCTGAATATGTATGAAAATACATCTCTTACAGATGAAGAAGACAGGGGATATTATGAAATCTGCGGACATATGGGAGCGGATGACAGCTTTCGGGTACGTCTGATGTGTATGAATCCTTCTGCGAATTTAAGAAGGTGCATGGAAAAGGCTGTCTGCACGATTTTCTTTTCTGCCACGCTGCTTCCCGTCAATTATTATAAGAGACTGTTAAGTGGAAATGTAGAAGATTATGCCATCTATATTGACAGCCCCTTTGGGAAGGAAAACAGAAAAATTCTTGTGGCAAAGGATGTAAGCAGCAGATACAACAAAAGAAACAGGCAGGAATACGAGAAAATAGCATATTACATTGAATGTGTTGCGGCAGAAAAAGAAGGGAATTATATGGTATTTGCTCCTTCTTATCAGTTTATGGAAAATGTAATAGAATGTATGAATGGAACATATGAAATTCTCGTGCAGCGTCAGTCTATGACAGAGCAGGACAGAGAAGATTTTCTGAAAAAATTTGAAGAAAAGAGGAATGGGACTTTGATTTCCTTTTGTGTCATGGGAGGAATTTTTTCAGAGGGAATTGATTTGACGGAAGATCGATTGATTGGAACCATCATCATCGGAACAGGTCTGCCTCAGGTGTGCATGGAGAGAGAAGTACTGAAGACGTATTTTGACCAGGCAGGAATGAATGGATTTGATTATGCATATCGGTATCCGGGAATGAATAAAGTATTGCAGGCCGCTGGCAGAGTGATCCGGACGGAAAGAGATAAAGGAATGATTGTTTTATTGGATGACCGGTTTTGGCATCGGGAATATGAGCTGCTGTTTCCAAGGGAGTGGAGTGACATGGAAACAACGGATATCCGGTCTGTAAAAGAAAAAACAGGAGCGTTCTGGAGAAGGGTTTCAGAACAGGAAGGGAGAAAAATGACATGAAAGTTTTGCAAAGTAAATTATGGAAAGGAATTCTGGGAATTATCATTGGCTTTGCCCTGATTTTTATTTTATTTGTGACCTCGTTTGAAATAGCCTGTTACAGCGATTATGGATTTTATGAAAGAGAGTATGAGAAGTTTGACGTAAATAATGAGACAACGATTGTGAATATGGAGATGGACGAGCTGATGAGGGTGACGGAAGAAATGATGGCCTATCTCCATGGAGACAGAGAGGATCTTGTGATATATGCTGAAATTGACGGAGAAGAAAAAGAGATGTTTAACGATATCGAAAAAAGTCATATGGCAGATGTGCGGGAAATTTTTCTTGCCGCTATGGATCAGAGAATTCTCTGTATCCTGATTGTGATTTTTGCTGTATGTCTTCTTTGGTTGACCAACGGAGGTTGGGAGTGTGTCATGACAGTATGTACCTGGATTCCCAGATGTATGTATCTGTTATGGGCTGTGATTGCAGGCATTTTGGTACTTGCTTTTATCAATTTTCAGACAGTATTTTATGCCATGCATTATTTGTTATTTGACAATGATAACTGGCTGTTAGACCCATCCACCAGCCGGTTAATCAATATTTTGCCGGAAGGATTTTTTGTGGATATGGGAATTCGAATCGTCATTATATTTCTTTTTGTAAATTTTTTCATTTTGTCTTTGGCTTTTTTGACAAAACGTGGTATGATAGCAAGGAGAAAAAATTTATCTGGAGGTACTTATGAGCAAGGTTAAACGTGTTTACGTTGAAAAACAAACACCTTATGCAGTAAAAGCAAAGGAATTAAGCGAAGAAATCAAGAGTTATCTGGGAATTCGCACGGTTACGGATGTGCGTGTATTGGTTCGTTATGATATAGAAAATATCAGTGAAGAAACTTACCAGAAAGCACGAAAGACAGTATTTGCGGAACTTCCGGTAGACACTTATTATGAAGAAGAGTTTCCGCATGGGGAAGATGACCGTATTTTCAGTGTGGAATATCTTCCGGGACAGTTTGACCAGAGAGCAGATTCTGCAGTTCAATGTATTCAGTTTTTAAATGAAAACGAACAACCTGTAATCAAAACAGCAGTTACCTACGTTATTACGGGGGAACTGACAGAAGAGCAGTTTGCAAGTATCAAGGCATTTACAATCAATCCGGTTGATTCCAGAGAATCCGGTTTTGAGAAACCGGAAACTTTAGTGACTGTGTTTGAGGAACCGGCAGATGTGAAAATTTTCGACGGATTTCAGGACATGGAAGAAGATGAGCTGAAAGAATTATATCAGTCTCTGAATCTTGCCATGACATTCAAAGATTTCCTTCATATCCAGAATTATTTTAAGAATGAAGAACACAGAGATCCATCCATGACAGAGATTCGTGTACTGGATACCTATTGGTCTGACCATTGCCGTCATACTACATTCCAGACAGAATTAAAAAATATTTCTTTTGATGATGGATTTTATCATAAACCAATTACCGATACCTATGAAGCATATTTAAGTGACAGAGAAGAAATTTTCAAGGGAAGAGATGACAAGTTCGTCTGCCTGATGGATCTTGCTTTGATGGCTATGAGAAAGTTAAAGAAAGAAGGCAAGTTGGATGATCAGGAAGAATCAGATGAAATCAATGCCTGCTCCATTGTTGTACCGGTAGAAGTCGATGGAAAGACAGAAGAATGGCTGGTGAATTTCAAGAATGAAACACATAACCATCCAACAGAAATCGAACCATTCGGTGGTGCGGCAACTTGTCTGGGCGGTGCCATCCGTGATCCATTGTCAGGACGTACTTATGTATATCAGGCTATGCGTGTGACAGGGGCAGCAGATCCTACCGGTTCCGTGAAAGATACAATGGAAGGAAAACTTCCACAGAAAAAGCTGGTAAGACAGGCAGCAAATGGTTACAGTTCATATGGTAATCAGATTGGTCTTGCTACCGGATATGTAAAAGAGATTTATCATCCGGATTATGTGGCCAAGAGAATGGAAATCGGTGCCGTGATGGGAGCAGCTCCAAGACGTGCGGTGATTCGTGAAACTTCTGATCCAGGCGATGTAATTATTCTTCTGGGTGGAAGAACAGGACGTGATGGATGCGGCGGCGCAACAGGTTCCTCCAAGGTTCATACCACAGAATCTTTAGAGACCTGTGGAGCAGAGGTACAGAAAGGAAATGCACCGACGGAGAGAAAAATCCAGAGATTATTCCGCAGGGAAGAAGTAAGTAAATTAATTAAAAAGTGTAACGATTTTGGTGCCGGTGGTGTATCTGTGGCAATTGGAGAACTGGCAGCAGGTCTTGATATTAATCTGGATAAAGTACCGAAGAAATATGCAGGTCTGGATGGAACAGAGATCGCAATTTCCGATTCTCAGGAGAGAATGGCAGTTGTCATTGATCCAAAGGATGTGGCAGAATTTATGAAATACGCTGCAGAAGAAAATTTAGAGGCAGTGGAAGTGGCAGTGGTGAAGGCAGATCCAAGACTTACCTTAAAGTGGAGAGGTAAGACCATTGTAGATTTATCCAGAGCATTCCTTGATACCAACGGTGCTCATCAGGAGACCAACGTATCTGTGGATATGCCGGAGAAGGAGAAAGATTTCTTCTTAAAGGAAGAAGTGGCAGATGTAAAGGCAAAATGGCTGGATACATTATCCGATTTAAATGTCTGCTCACAGAAAGGCCTCGTGGAAATGTTTGATGGTTCCATCGGAGCAGGCTCCGTATTTATGCCATATGGTGGTAAGACACAGACCACAGAGGTACAGACGATGGTTGCAAAACTTCCTGTGCAGAAGGGTAAATGTGATACAGTAACCATGATGAGTTATGGTTTTGATCCATATTTGTCCAGTTGGAGTCCATACCACGGTGCAATTTATGCAGTGGTAGAATCGGTAGCTAAGATTGTGGCAACCGGTGGTGATTATAAAAAGATTCGTTTTACATTCCAGGAATACTTCAGAAGAATGACAGAAGATCCGAAGAGATGGAGTCAGCCTTTTGCAGCGCTGTTAGGTGCTTATGATGCTCAGATTGGATTCGGACTGCCATCCATTGGTGGAAAAGACAGTATGTCAGGAACATTCAATGACATTGATGTTCCTCCTACTTTAGTATCCTTCGCAGTAGACGTTGCGAGAGAGAAGGATATTATTTCTCCGGAATTTAAGAAGGCTGGAAATAAGATTGTTAAGTTCTCCATTGAAAGAGATGAATATGAGAAACCGAATTATACACAGATTATGAAGCTGTATGATAAGATTCACGAATTGATTCAGAAGGGAATCATTGTGGCAGCTTACGCATTGGATTCCAAGGGTGTGGCAGCAGCCGTTTCTAAGATGGCCTTTGGTAACCGTTTTGGCGTAACCATTGATGCAGCAGTAAAGCCGGAGGATTTATTCGCGGTAGAATTCGGTAACATTGTGGCTGAAATGACAGTAGATAAATTGGATGAAGCAGATGAAATGATGAAAGATATGGCTTCTTCCTATGAAGTAATTGGTACTGTAACAAATGAGGAAGCATTTGTTTATGGAGATATGAAGCTTTCCATGAATCAGGCAGAACAGACATGGAAGGCTCCGTTGGAAAAAGTATTTCCTACAAGAGCGACAGATAATAAAGAAGTGCTGGATACTCCGGTATATCATACGAAAGATGTCTATGTATGCAAACACAAAGTTGCAAAACCGACGGTATTTATTCCGGTATTTCCTGGTACAAACTGCGAATACGACAGTACAAAAGCATTCGAACAGGCTGGAGCAAATGTTATCGTAAAAGTATTTAAGAACTTAAATGCACAGGATATCAGGGAATCTGTCAATGTATTCGAAGAAGCAATCAAACAGGCACAGATTATCATGTTCCCAGGCGGTTTCTCTGCCGGTGATGAACCGGATGGTTCTGCGAAATTCTTTGCTACAGCATTCCAGAATGCGAAAATCAAAGAAGCAGTACATGAGTTATTGAATGAGAGAGATGGACTTGCCCTTGGTATCTGTAATGGTTTCCAGGCGCTTATTAAGCTGGGACTTGTGCCAAATGGAGAGATCACAGGACAGAATGCACAGTCACCGACATTGACATTCAATACCATTAACCGACATATTTCCAAGATGGTGTATACAAAAGTCGTATCCAACAAATCCCCATGGTTACAGGGTGCGGAACTTGGAAAAGTATATGTAAATCCGGCATCCCATGGAGAGGGTCGTTTCGTGGCAAATGAAGAATGGATTCAGAAACTCTTTGCAAATGGTCAGGTAGCTACCCAGTATGTGGATGAGGCAGGAAACCCAACGATGGATGAAGAGTGGAATGTGAATGGTTCCTACGCTGCCATCGAAGGTATCACAAGTCCGGATGGAAGATGTTTCGGTAAGATGGCTCACATCGAAAGAAAGGGAGAATCCGTAGCTGTAAATATTTATGGTGAACAGGATTTGAAAGTATTTGAATCCGGTGTGAAATACTTCCTGTAGAATCACAAACAATAAGATTGACAAAAAGACCTGCGGTACCTTATCAGCCGCAGGTTTTTTATGTAATAAATAAGGAATATATGCCCTGATTCTGGAAATAATGAGTTTATCAAAAGAAATGGAGGCATAGGTATGGGAAAGAAAAAGAAAGAAAAACCGAACTTGCATAAGATAACACCGGAAGAACAGCTGAAATACGAGATTGCAGAGGAATTGGGACTTCTGGATAAAGTGATGGAAACCGGATGGAAATCTCTTTCCGCAAAGGAATCAGGAAGAATCGGAGGAATTATGGCCAGAAAAAAGAAAGAACTGGCTCAAAATAATGTTAGTGACAACGAATGAATAATTTGTTATAATATACCGGTGTGAAAATACAAAATATACCAGAAAGGATATGAGACATAGGATGTTAGAATTACAGAATGTTTCCTTCTCCGTAACAGATCAGGATGGTAAGAAGAAAGAAATTATCAAAGATTTAAGTTTAAAAATAGATGATAAAAAGTTTGTGGTGATTACAGGCCCAAACGGAAGTGGAAAATCCACTTTGGCAAAACTCATTGCAGGAATAGAAAAAGTTACTTCCGGAAAAATTATTTATAATGGCCAGGATATTACGGATATGACCATTGATGAAAGAGCAAGACTCGGCATCAGCTTTGCATTCCAGCAGCCGGTGAGATTCAAGGGAATCAAGGTGAAAGATTTATTGAAGTTGGCAGCAGGAGAGCAATATATGAAAGGTGCCTGTGATTATCTTGGGGAAGTAGGACTCTGTGCAAGGGATTATTTGAACCGTGATGTGGACGGAAGTCTTTCCGGCGGTGAATTAAAGAGAATTGAAATCGCAACGATTATTGCAAGAAATACACCATTCTCTATTTTTGACGAGCCGGAGGCAGGGATTGATCTTTGGAGTTTTAAAAATCTCATCAAAGTATTTGAGAAGATGCATAAAGAGCAGGAGAATTCCATCATGATTATTTCTCACCAGGAGAGAATCCTGAACATTGCAGACGAAATTATCGTGATTGCAGGTGGAAAGATGAAAGCAAGAGGAAAGAAGGATGAGATTCTTCCGGAATTATTAGAGGGAACTAAATGCAGATTTTATCAGGAAGACTAGAAAAGAGGTATGAGATATGGATGAAATACAAAAGACTTTGTTAGAAGAAGTGGCAGGACTTCACGAGATTCCGGCCGGTGCATATAATATCCGGGCAAATGGTGCATTAAGCAGCAGAAATACCACAGAACATATTGATATTGTGACCAAAGAAGATAAACCGGGGATTGATATTATCATCAAACCGGGAACCAAAAAGGAGAGCGTCCATATTCCGGTACTTATCAGTCAGACCGGATTGGAAGATCTTGTATACAATGATTTTTATATTGGCGAAGACTGTGATGTTCTGATTGTAGCAGGATGCGGTATTCATAATGGAGGAAACCGCACTTCCAAACATGATGGTATCCATACATTCCATATTGGAAAAAATGCAAAAGTAAAATATGTGGAGAAACATTATGGATCCGGAGAGGGAACCGGAGAAAATATCATGAATCCCCAGACCATTGTGTATATGGAAGAGGGAAGTTATATGGAAATGGAAACCACACAGATTAAGGGAATTGATTCCCCAGATCGTGTTACGAAAGCCAAATTGGCGGATGATGCGAGAATCGTCATTACAGAGAAAATTATGACACATGGCAAGCAGTATGCCAAGACCGAATTCGAGGTGGATATGGATGGAAAGAATTCAAGCACCAATGTGATTTCCCGTTCTGTAGCCAAAGACCAGTCTTCTCAGCTGTTTGTGTCTAAAATAAATGGAAATAATAAATGTGCGGGACATACAGAGTGTGACGCCATTATTATGGATGACGCCCATATCAGTGCTGTGCCTGAAATTACGGCAAACCATCTGGATGCAGAATTGATTCATGAAGCAGCCATTGGAAAAATTGCAGGAGAACAGCTGATTAAGCTGATGACCCTGGGATTGACAGAAAAAGAAGCGGAAGAACAGATTGTAAACGGATTTTTAAAATAAATAATGGAACAGATTTTTGCAGCAGAGGGAATTGAAACAGAGTTAATTCACATTGGAAATAAGGACATCAGAGGATGTATTGCATGTCTGTCCTGTAAAAAGAATGGAAAATGTGTCTTTGATGATGAAGTGAATGCATTGGCAGAGAAATTTGAACAATGCGACGGACTGGTGGTTGGAAGTCCGGTATATTATGCGTCAGCCAATGCAACACTGGTAGCATTACTGACAAGATTATTTTATAGCACATCATTTGATAAGACGATGAAAGTCGGTGCTGCTGTGGTATCTGCAAGAAGGGGAGGCACCACAGCCACTTATGACGAACTGAACAAGTTTTTTGCAATTTCAGGTATGCCGATTGCATCTGGACAATATTGGAATGGAATTCATGGAAGTGCGGTGGGAGAAGCAGAACAGGATGAGGAAGGTCGTCAAATGATGCGAACACTTGCAAGAAATATGTCTTTTTTGATGAAGAGCATTGCACTTGGCAAAGAAAAATATGGCATTCCGGAAAAGGAACCGTTTGTCAGAACCAATTTTATCAGATAAGAATCAAATTACATATCATACATATAGAAAAGGGTGCACCAAAGAATCAAACTTTGGTGTGCCCTTTTAGTATGCGTTGAACGCATAGTAGTATAAATACCTGATATTGTACTTTTTTGAGTTTGACTTGGATTGTACCAATTCCAGGAAGCCGTAAGCCGGAAAGAATGCTGGAAAATGCAAAAGCTGCAGAGATAGAGCTTTCAGAGGCAGAGGTAAGAGAATTGGATAAGGCGTTGGACGAAGTTCCAATGTCAGAAGTCTTTGGCGGCAGTGTTGTTCGATAAAGATAATAAGAACCCCGGAATGTTAATCGTCATTCCGAGGTTCTTATTATCTTTCGCTTTATTCGCCCATCATAATTTCAGAAATTGCATCTAAAATTTTATCATGGCATCCGCCGCATCCGGTAGAACAGTGAGTAATTTTCTGAACATCATCAAATGCATTTAATACATCAGAGAAGTTTGTCAACTGATGCAATGCGTTTTCTACATCACCATAAGATACCTGTTTGCAGTTACAAATCATTGTGCTTGAATCCATAATTTTCACCAAATCCTTTCTATAATAATATTCATGATTTTATATCATTACACTAATACCTAATATAACATAAAATCTTATCTTTTGCAACTTTCTTCTTGTTTTTGAATTTGTTAAAATGATTGTGTCCCAAATATATAGATTTTTGTCCCGGATTGTGTTATAATGTAATTGTGTATGGAGGTATGATAGCATGAAAAAACAAAATGTTTTGAATTTAATAAAATACCATGTTGAGAAAAATGAAAATGCTTTTAGAAATGAAGCGATAAATATTGCAAGATATTTTGATAGTATAGGAGATGATCAGCTGGCTGAATATATAATGAGTTTAATTGCAGAGTCTAATTTATATACGCCCCAAAGTAGCGATTTTGAAAGTGAATTTCTAAAACAGATAGATACAAGAGGGATGGAGCCTTTGAACCTTCCACTGGTAATTACGGATGATATAAAAGGTATTATAAATGCAATAAACCATAATATAGGCATTAATAAATTTTTGTTTGAAGGTTCGCCCGGCAGTGGAAAAACTGAGGCTGCTAAGCAAGTCGCACGGTTATTAGACAGGACATTGTTTTATGTCGATTTTGAAAATTTAATTGATAGCAAACTTGGTCAGACAAACAAGAATATATCAAGTGTTTTTAATGAAATAAACTCAATTCCAAATTCAAACAAAGTAGTTATTTTGTTTGATGAAATAGATGTAATTGCTCTTGATAGAGTAAGTTCCAATGATGTGCGGGAAATGGGAAGAGTAACCTCTACAATTTTAAGAGAACTTGATAGATTAACTGATTTAAATAAAGAGATTGTGATTATT
>CALWLV010000118.1 GCA_944381595.1 uncultured Roseburia sp. | reverse complement strand
CTCCTTTTCTTTTATTATAACACACTATTACAAACAAGTACATATAAAAACATAAAATTTGACAAAAAAATACAGGCATTACAAGGCCTGAGAGGTATTTTTCTTTTATTTAACTGTCAAACTCCCGGGATGTATATACCGGGCACAGAATGGTGTTAATAAATATGTCACCCACAGGAAAAGATAGTCAGGCAGACTTGATTGTAAAAGGGAAAATAGGGGAAATACTTGGCGAAGTGGTTGACTAAAAGGGAAAATTAAGATATAATATAGCCGCTTATACAAGAAAGGCAGGAAGGCACCATGATAAAAAGTATGACGGGATTCGGTTGCTATGAATTGACGAAAGACAGCCGGAAACTTATAATTGAAATGAAATCGGTGAATCACAAATATTTGGACGTGAATATGAAGATGCCCCGTAGATTAAGCCTGTTTGAAAATGACATGCGAAATGTGCTGAAGCGTTATGTTGCTCGTGGGAAGATTGATATTTTCGTAACATATGAAGATTTAAGCGGAACGGATACCAATCTGAAATACAACGAAACGTTGGCAAAAGAATATCTGAAATATTTTCGGAAAATGGAAGAAGAATTGAACCTTACCAATGATGTGACGGTGTTGTCCCTTTCCAGATGCCCAGATGTTCTTACCATGGAAGACGCTGAGATGGAAGAAGAAAAAGTATGGCAGCTCATTGAAGAAACGCTGGAGAAAGCATGTGAGAGATTCGTGGAGTCCAGAGAGAAAGAAGGAGAACGGCTGAAAGAAGATCTGGTGCAGAAATTGGATCAGATGCTGAAAACAGTGGAGTATATTGAAGAAAAATCTCCGCAGGTGTTAGAGGACTATCGGAAGAAACTGGAAGATAAGATGCATGAACTGTTGGAAAACAGCCAGATTGATGATTCCCGTATTGCATCAGAAGTGGTTCTGTTTGCAGACAAGATGTGTGTGGATGAAGAAGTGGTGCGTTTGAAAAGCCATGTAAGTGGAATGCGTGAAGAACTGATGCAGGGGAAAGTACAGGGAAGGAAACTGGATTTTCTGGCTCAGGAAATGAATCGTGAAGCCAATACAATTTTATCCAAGGCCAATAATTTGGATATTACCAATCAGGCAATCAGTTTAAAGACAGAAATTGAAAAGATTAGAGAGCAGATTCAAAATATAGAATAAATATATAAATTGAGAAAAGGAGATTTTACTATGTTACATCCATCTTATACAGATTTAATGGCAGTTGTAAACAGCGATGTGGAGCAGGGAGAAGAACCAATCGTAAGAAGCCGTTATTCCATTGTGCTTGCAACAGCAAAGCGTGCAAGACAGATTATTGCAGGACAGCAGCCGCTGGTAAAGACAAAGGGACAGGGAATTAAACCATTGTCCATCGCAGTAGAGGAATTGCATAATGGAAAAATTCGTGTTCTGACAGAAGAAGAAGCGGGAGAAGAACAGAATGTACAAGAAGAAGTGATTGAATCTTCCGGAGAAGGGGAAGAAGTGGAAAACATTGCAGAACAGGATTCTGAAGAAATACCGGAAAGTACAGAAGAGTAATTATTATGATGAAGATTTTATTTGTGTCTCTGGGCTGCGATAAGAATTTGGCAGACTCAGAAGAAATGTTGGGAATTCTGCAGAGCAGAGGCTATGAATTTACAGATGATGAACGGGAAGCGGAAGTGATAGTGGTAAACACCTGTTGCTTTATCCATGATGCCAAGGAAGAAAGCATTCAGACGATTCTTGATATGGCACAGTGTAAAATTCATTATAAATGTCAGGCACTGATTGTAACAGGATGTCTGGCACAGCGGTATCAGGATGAAATTTATAAAGAAATACCGGAAGTAGATGCAGTTCTTGGTACATCTTCTTATGATGCAATTGCTGAAGCTGTGGAGGAGGCACTGAAGGGATCAAAACCCAAAGTATTTCAGGATTTAAATCGTCTTCCGGATATTCGTACAGAACGTATCGTAACCACAGGTGGATATTATGCTCATTTAAAGATTGCAGAGGGATGCGATAAGCACTGTACCTATTGTATTATACCGAAAATTCGCGGCAACTATCGCAGTGTTCCGATGGAGAAATTGATTCATCAGGCAGAAGTTCTTGCCCAAAAAGGTGTGAAAGAGTTGATTCTTGTGGCACAGGAAACTACGGTGTATGGAAAAGATTTGTATGGAGAAAAATCTTTGCACAAGCTGCTGAAAGAATTATGCAAGATTTCCGGGATTCAGTTTATTCGTATTCTGTATTGTTATCCGGAAGAAATATATGATGAATTAATTCAGACCATCAAAGAGGAAAAGAAGATTTGTCATTATCTTGATATGCCGATTCAGCATTGTAATGATGAAATTTTAAAAAAGATGGGACGCAGAACCAATAAGCAGGAGATTAAGGATATTGTGGAAAAACTTCGAAGAGAGATTCCGGACATTATTCTGAGAACAACCTTGATTACCGGTTTTCCGGGTGAGACAGAAGAAGCGTTTGAAGAATTGATGGATTTTGTGGATGAGATGGAGTTTGACCGACTGGGAGTATTTACCTATTCTCCGGAAGAGGGAACTCCGGCAGAATCCTTCCCGAATCAAGTGGAAGAAGAAGTGAAAGCAGACCGGCAATGTGAGATTATGGAATTACAACAGGATATTGCATTTGAAAAGTCTGAACAGAAAGTCGGAAGAGAAATGCTGGCCATGATAGAAGGAAAAGTTGCAGATGAGAACGCTTATATCGGAAGAACCTATATGGATGCACCAAATATCGACGGATATGTATTTGTCAATACAGGTGAAGCACTTATGAGTGGAGATTTGGTGAAAGTAAAGATTACCGGGGCTTCTGAATATGATTTGATTGGTGAATTGGTTTAGCTGCAGATAGGAGGAAGGAATGAATTTACCCAATAAATTAACGATATTAAGAATGTGCATGATTCCGTTTTTTGTTGTATTTATGGAATGCAATATTCTGGGAGGTGCTGATAAGTACATTGCGGCAGCAATTTTTATCGTAGCGAGTATTACAGATACACTGGATGGAAAAATTGCCAGAAAATATAACTTAGTTACAAATTTCGGAAAATTTATGGATCCTATGGCTGACAAACTTCTTGTTTGCTCTGCATTAATTTGTTTGACAAATGTAATTCCTAAATGGATTGTGATTCTCATCATCAGCAGAGAATTGATTATCAGTGGCTTTCGAACAATTGCAGCAGATAATGGCATTGTGATTGCAGCTAGTTACTGGGGAAAAATTAAGACAGTTTTTCAAATGATTATGATTATTTGGTTGATTTTTGATTTGAATTTGCCATTTTATGATTTCATTGGACAGATTTTAATTTACGTTTCCCTGATTTTGACCCTGATATCACTGCTGGATTATATTCTGAAAAATAAAGACGTATTAAAAGATAATAATGAATAATTTGAATGGCTGTCAGCAATGCGGAATGTATTCTGGCAGCTGTTTTCATTGAAATAAAAAAAGGAGTTGTATTATGGAAGAAGAATTAGTAAAAGTATTGAAAGAAAAAGGATTGATAATCAGTACGGCAGAATCTTGTACCGGAGGCCTTGTGGCAGCAACCATTATCGATGTACCGGGTGCATCCGAGGTATACAGGGAAGGATTTATCACTTATGCTAATGAAGCAAAAATAAAGTATCTGAAGGTAAAAAAAGAAACATTGGATGAGGTGGGAGCAGTCAGTGAGGAAACGGTAAGAGAAATGGCACAAGGATGTGCAGATGAGACAGGAGCGGACGTGACGGTAGTAACATCCGGTATTGCAGGACCGGGAGGCGGAACTTTGGAGAAACCTGTGGGAACGGTATGGTTTGCGTGTTTTTATGATGGGAACGTAACAGCGGTAAAGAAAGTCTTTTCCGGTAATCGTTTTGAGATTCGTAAATCTGCTGCTGATTATGCAATAAAATTTGCTCTTGACATTATAGAAAAGTAATGATATCTTAATAAATATAAAATATAAATAAAAGAATAAGAAATAAAAAGACATAAAAAATACTTGACAAATGGTTTGATTTATAATATGATATGGATAAATCGAACAGACATTCACGAACAGATTTTCGATATGATAAAAGTGTTAAGAAAATGGAGGATTTTTAAATGGATAAGAGTGAAAAGCTGAAAGCATTGGAGGGAGCACTGGCACAGATTGAGAAACAGCATGGTAAGGGTTCTATCATGAAACTGGGTGATTCGAATGCGAATATGAATATAGAGACAGTACCTACAGGTTCTCTGAGCCTTGATATTGCTCTGGGACTGGGTGGGATTCCAAGAGGCCGTATCATAGAGATTTATGGTCCGGAATCCAGCGGTAAAACCACAGTTGCCCTTCATATGATTGCTGAGGTGCAGAAGTTAGGAGGAATTGCCGGATTTATAGATGCGGAACATGCTTTAGATCCTGTTTATGCAAGAAATATTGGTGTCGATATCGATAATCTGTATATTTCACAGCCGGATTTTGGAGAGCAGGCGCTGGAGATTACTGAGACACTGGTTCGTTCCGGAGCTGTAGATATTGTAATTGTGGACTCGGTTGCTGCCCTTGTTCCAAAGGCAGAAATTGATGGAGAGATGGGAGACAGTCATATTGGCCTTCAGGCAAGACTGATGTCTCAGGCTCTTCGTAAACTGACCGCGATTATCAGTAAGTCCAACTGTATTGTGGTCTTTATCAACCAGTTAAGAGAAAAGGTCGGAGTGATGTTTGGAAATCCGGAAACCACCACAGGTGGACGTGCATTGAAGTTCTATTCTTCCATTCGTATGGACGTTCGTAAGATTGAAACATTGAAGGCTGGTGGAGAGGTAATTGGAAGCAGAACAAGAGTGAAAGTTGTGAAGAATAAGATTGCACCTCCATTTAAAGAGGCAGAATTTGATATTATGTTTGGAGAGGGAATTTCAACGGTAGGAGATATTCTGGATCTTGCTGTGAATTTTGGTATTATTCAGAAGAGTGGCTCATGGTATGCTTATAATGGAGAAAAAATTGGTCAGGGTCGTGAGAATGCGAAACAGTTCTTAAAGAATAATCCGGAGATTTGTGAAACAGTGGACCATGAGGTACGTGTAAAATGTATCGCGGAAGAGGAAGTTTCTGAGCCGGAAGAAACTGCTGTGGAAGAAACAGTGGAAGAATAAAAGTGTATGAAAGTACAATGTATTGTACCCCTTGATAAGAAGAAAAGCCTTGTGGTTTTGGAAGGTGGGGAGACATTTCCTTTATATCAGGGGGAAATTAGACGATATGGTATTTTAGAAGGTGGAGAACTGGAGACGCACACTTATCACATGATTATGGAAGAAGTGTTAAAGAAAAGGGTGAAGGAAAGAGCTCTCTATTTACTGAAATCCATGGATCGTACAGAGAAAGATATTAGAGTAAAATTAAATCAGGGACATTATCCGGAGAAGTTAATTGATTATGCTTTGGCATTTTTGAAAACATACGGCTATGTGGATGATCAGCGGTATGTGGAGAATTATATTCAGACCTATCTTGGAAGAAAAAGCCGGAAGATGATAGAGCAGCAGCTGATTCTCAAGGGGATTGACAGGAATCTGCTTCGGACCGTATGGGAGGAAATGGACAGCGAGGATAGCGATGAGCGCAGTCTCATCTACAAGCTGTTGGCGAAGAAAAAATATGTTTATGGAGAAACTGACAGGAAAGAGAAAAATAAAGTCATGGGATTTCTTCTGCGCAAGGGTTTTCAGATGGAAGATATTACCTTCTGTATGAATCACTCGCCAGAGGATATGGAGTACTAATCACTTTGCATAAAAAAATTCAGATATACTTGACATTATGAGTAAAAAAGTATAAACTTAATATGTTGTTTTGTACAATGAAAATGAAATAAGGAGGTGCTCCTGTGACTGATATTATAATTGCTGTTGTAATAACACTTATTGTAACTGCTATTATTGTCTGGAATCTTGCAATTACATACTATAAAAAGGGCGTAGAGACAAAAGTCGGAAGTGCAGAGGCCAGAGCAAACGAAATCATAGATGAAGCATTAAAGACAGCCGAAACGAAGAAAAGAGAAGCTCTCTTAGAAGCAAAAGAAGAATCGTTAAAGACAAAAAACGAGTTGGAGAGAGAGACAAAAGAAAGAAGAAATGAATTACAGCGTTATGAGAAGAGAGTATTGTCAAAGGAGGAAGCTGTTGATAAGAAATCGGATCAGCTGGAGAAGAAGGAAAGTGCTCTGATAGCAAAGGAAGAGCAGCTGGCAAAGAGAAAAACTGAGGTAGATGAACTCGGCGAACAGCGAATGAAGGAACTGGAAAGAATCTCGGGGCTAACCTCCGAACAGGCAAAGGACTTATTACTAAAATCTGTTGAAGATGATGTAAAATTGGACACAGCCAAACTCATTAAGGAATTAGAAACGAGAGCAAAGGAAGAAGCAGGTAAGAAGGCAAAGGAATATGTGGTCACAGCCATTCAGAAATGTGCAGCAGACCATGTATCGGAGACAACAATATCTGTGGTGCAACTTCCAAACGATGAGATGAAGGGACGTATTATTGGACGAGAAGGAAGAAATATCCGCACGTTGGAGACGATGACAGGTGTGGATTTGATTATTGATGATACACCGGAAGCTGT
>CALWLV010000117.1 GCA_944381595.1 uncultured Roseburia sp. | reverse complement strand
CTCCTTTTCTTTTATTATAACACACTATTACAAACAAGTATATATAAAAACATAAAATTTGACAAAAAAATACAGGCATTACAAGGCCTGAGAGGTATTTTTCTTTTATTTAACTGTCAAACTCCCGTCTGAAGGCGACAAGCAAACATTTTTAAATGAGATAAAACAGACTGTATATGGCAGTCTGTTTTTTATTGACAAGACAACGGGAAAATGTTATGATTCAACTTGAAAATGATGTAAGTGCGTGGAGTTGAAAGGCAAAGTGAGTATATGGATAGAAAAATAATGACAGTTTGTTCTGTCTTGTTTTTTGTGTTGGCGATTGTACTTGGAGTAATATGCTCTGGTACGGAACAGAAGCGACAGAGTGAAAAAGTGGATATTGGTACAAGGCGTATCACAGAATGGACGAGAGAATGTAGTGGTAAGAAAGATGACAATGGTAATTATACGATTACTTATACTCTTACAGTTCCACAACTGCGGACAAGTGCCGAGACGATGATGTTTTATAGCTACCATTCCAATGTGTATGTATATGTGGATGGAAAGAGTGTTTACAGCTCTTATTTGGATAAAGGCGATATATCCTATTCGATTGTGTTTCCAAGTTGTTGGAATCGGTTTGCACTGACGGAAGAATACGAGGGACGAAAGATGGAGATTGTCATGGAAACTCCATATGCGTCAGCAGTCGATTACAATCTGGACATAACCGTGGGGGACGAAATAAGAATGATATTGGAAGAGATTATGTCAAATTTTCCATCGATTTCTATTTCGATTGTGATTCTTGCATGCGGATTTTGTACGTGGGCATATTCTATGATAGGCAGGCATCGGTCTACGAATTCTTATAGTGTGCATTATCTTGGACTGTTTTCCATGTTGATTGGGTTGTGGTTTATTTTGGATTTGCCTGCAGGGCAGTTCCTGATAGGAGACAGTATTTTTCTTCAATATTTTGTTTATCTTTTATTTGCTGTTCTTGCAGTTCCATTTGCTTTGTTTGAAAGTCAGATTATCGACCGGAAATTTAGACCGGTGCTGAATGGATTGATTGTGCTTATTATGGCTGCAGCGATATTGTGTGTGGGATTACAAATATTGTGTGTGGCTGATATGAAACAATCCTTAACCATTGTTCATATTGCACTGATGCTGTTTATTATTGTGTTTATCATTTTAATTGTGCAGAACTTTAAAATCAAACAGGATGGAGTAAAAGAAAAACTGAATCGCGTCAATTTGATTTTTGCTGTCATTACTGCCGTTGCCGTTGGCATAGATATTGTGATTTATTACTTGAGTATAAAAGAAGAATATTATTATTTCTTCACGAAATTATCGTTGCTTATCTATATCATAACTTTGGCCTACTATACTCTTCAGGAGACGGAGGAATTGCTGCAAAAAGGAAAAGATGCAGAGAAGTTTGAAGTGATGGCATATCACGATGAGCTGACCAGTGTATATAACAGAATGGCATATCAGGAATATGTCAGTACAGCGGAAACGTCTGAAAAAAAATATATTGTAGTAATGTTTGATTTGAATAATTTGAAACAATGTAATGATACCTGGGGACATCAACTGGGCGATTTATACATAAAGATGAGTGCTGAATTTATTCAGCAGACCTTTTCTGAATTGGGAAATTGCTATCGCATTGGTGGGGATGAGTTTTGTGTTGTGTCGGAAGGTCGTGGAAGCCATGAAATCAGGGAAGCAGTACAGAAACTGGAGGAAAAAGTAAAAGAGGGAAACAGGAAATATCCTAAGTTAAATATGGGAATTGCAGTTGGTTATGCAGCTTTCGATGAGGAAATAGATCAGAATCTGGAGGATACCAGAAATCGGGCTGACAATCAGATGTATCAGAATAAATGGGAAAAGAAACAATAATATTTCATAAATTCGTCCTTGACAGATGATATATTTCTGTCAAGGGCGTTTTTTTACAGGCTGTTAGAACTTTGAAAGATGTCCTGAGATAAAATATGGAGCCATCTTTATGGAATCTTAATATCAAACTAATTCTATTTATCCTATTTTAACAAGTGAAGTGCTAAACTTCATGAAAAGGAAGAAACTTATTCTTTTGATTGTTTGATGAAAGGAGATTCATAAAGATGAGTATAGTAATCCAATATATACTTTACCTTGCCATTCTTGTGATTTTTGCCATCCCCTTTGGGGCATATATCAAGAAGGTAATGGAAGGAGAGAAAACATTTCTTTCTAAAATTCTTACGCCTTGTGAGAATGTGATTTATAAAGTAATGAGAATTGATAAAGAAGAACAGATGAACTGGAAAAAATATGTCGCATCCGTTTTTATTTTTTCCGGAATCGGATTTCTTTTTCTGTTTTTGCTACAGCTCTTACAAGGTGTTCTTCCGGGGAATCCTCAGGGAGTTTCCGGCGTCAAGTGGGATTTATCCTTTAATACAGCAGTCAGTTTTATTACCAATACAAACTGGCAATCTTATACAGGCGAATCCACACTAAGTTATCTGACTCAGGCAGTGGGGCTGACTGTTCAAAACTTCGTATCGGCCGCCACCGGCATGGCGGTGCTGTTTGCATTAATTCGAGGCTTTACGCGAGTAAAGACCGATGGATTAGGCAGTTTTTGGGTGGATATGGTCAGAATCGTGGTTCATATTCTGCTCCCATTAAATCTCGTCCTTTCTTTGTTGTTGGTAGGAGGCGGTGTGATACAAAATTTAAAGGGTGCTCAGACCGTATCTCTGGTTGAACCGATTGCCGTCAGTGCGGAAGGAGAATGGATTGAAAATGCAGTCATTGATTTGGAACATGGCACAGTAACCGTGGATGGTGAAGTGGTAGAAGATGCGGAAATTGTAACAGAGCAATTTGTTCCCATGGGACCTGCTGCAAGTCAGATTGCAGTGAAACAGACTGGCACCAATGGAGGCGGATATACTGGTGTAAATTCTGCACATCCCCTGGAAAATCCCAATGCTTTTACAAATTTGCTTGAAATGATATCCATTTTGCTGATTCCGGCATCACTTTGTTTCACCTTTGGAAATGCAGTGAAGAATAAAAAGCAGGGAACAGCCATTTTTATAGCCATGTTTATTTGTCTTGTACTGGCGCTTGCATCCATAACAGTCAGTGAACAGCTTGGTACACCGCAGCTCTCACAGAGTGGAAATGTGGATATCTCTATGGAACATCAGGCAGGAGGCAATATGGAGGGAAAAGAAGCAAGATTTGGAATCGCCGCATCTTCTGCATGGAGTGCTTTTACTACGGCAGCATCCAATGGCTCAGTCAATGCCATGCATGATAGTTATACTCCTCTTGGAGGAATGGTGACAATGCTTCTTATGCAGCTGGGAGAGGTTATTTTTGGCGGTGTTGGATGCGGATTATATGGCATGATGGCATTTGTCATTTTAACGGTATTTATCGCAGGTCTGCTGGTGGGTAGGACGCCGGAATTTTTGGGAAAGAAAATAGAACCCTATGAAATGAAATGGGTTGTGATAGTTTGTCTTGCTGCACCTGTTACCATTTTGGTGGGCAGCGGAATTGCAGCTCTCGTGCCGGAGGTGGCAGATAGTTTACATAACAGTGGTGCTCATGGATTTTCCGAGTTGCTTTACACCTATTCATCCTGTGGTGCAAACAATGGTTCGGCGTTTGCAGGATTTCATGCAGATACAGTATTTCTGAATATTTCTCTTGGAATCGTTATGTTAGTTGCCCGTTTTCTTCCGATTGTGGGAACTTTGGCAATTGCAGGCAGTCTTGCGGAAAAAAAGAAAATTGCAACAACGGCAGGAACGTTATCCACAACCAATGCAATGTTTGTATTTCTATTGATTTTTGTTATTTTACTGGTGGGTGCGTTAAGCTTCTTCCCGGCACTGGCACTTGGTCCGATTGCAGAATTTTTCAGTCAAGTTATGTAAGGAGGCATTATAATGACATCAAAAATAAAAACGGTCTTTGCCGATCGGAAAATGATGGGCAGAGCGATAAAAGATTCCTTTGTCAAATTAAATCCTAAAATACAGGCGCAAAATCCGGTTATGCTTCTGGTGTATCTTGCAGCAATCCTGATTACTTTTTTGTGGATTTTATCATTGTTTGGACTGAAAGATGAATCCAGTGGATATACCTTTGCAATCGCTGTCATTTTATGGTTTACGGTGCTTTTTGCAAACTTTGCGGAATCCATTGCAGAAGGTCGTGGCAAAGCGCAGGCTGATTCTTTGCGGGCAGCGAAAAAAGAGATGGAAGCCCATAAGATTCCGTCGCCAGACCAAAAAGAGCAAAAGACAGAAATATCTTCCACATTGCTGAAAAAAGGAGATTTTGTCATTGTTTATGCAGGAGAACAGATTCCGGGCGACGGGGAAGTTGTGGAAGGCGCAGCAACTGTGGATGAAAGTGCGATTACCGGAGAATCTGCTCCGGTGATTCGGGAAGCAGGAGGTGACAGAAGTGCAGTTACAGGAGGAACAACGGTTCTATCCGATTGGCTTGTCATACAGATTGCAAATGAAGCCGGTGAAAGTTTTCTGGATAAAATGATTGCTATGGTAGAGGGAGCAGCAAGAAAGAAAACTCCAAATGAGATTGCACTTCAGATTTTTCTTGTGGCACTTTCCGTTATCTTTATTTTTGTTACCATGGCATTGTATGCATACTCTGCATTTTCTGCAAAACAGGCGGGAATGGATAACCCGACCTCTGTTACGACATTGGTTACCCTGCTTGTTTGTCTTGCACCTACCACCATAGGCGCCCTGATTTCTTCTATCGGTATTGCGGGTATGAGCAGGTTGAATCAGGCAAATGTACTTGCGATGAGTGGAAGAGCCATTGAAGCGGCAGGTGACGTCGATGTTTTGATGTTGGATAAGACCGGTACCATTACGCTGGGAAACCGACAGGCATATGCATTCATTCCGGTAGATGGCGTAAAGGAGGAAGAACTTGCAGATGCGGCTCAGCTTTCCTCTATGGCAGATGAAACTCCGGAGGGAAGAAGCATTGTTGTTCTTGCAAAAGAAAAATTTGGAATCCGGGGAAGGACACTCTCAGATAAAAATATGACCTTTATTCCTTTTACTGCACAAACCAGAATGAGCGGTGTGGATTATGAGGGAAATGAGATTCGCAAAGGAGCTGCAGATGCAATTTGTCAGTATGTTACAAATGCAGGAGAAATCTATTCCGAAGAATGTGCTGAAATTGTACAGGATATTGCGAAACAGGGTGGAACACCACTGGTGGTAGCAAGAAATCATAAGGTTTTGGGAGTCATTCACTTAAAGGACATCATCAAGCAGGGAGTTCAGGAAAAGTTTGCCGATCTTCGAAAAATGGGAATTAAGACCATTATGATTACTGGAGATAATCCAATGACGGCAGCGGCTATTGCGGCAGAAGCCGGGGTAGATGATTTTCTTGCAGAAGCGACACCGGAAGGAAAGCTTCAGATGATTCGTGATTTTCAGGCTCAGGGGCATCTGGTTGCGATGACCGGTGATGGAACAAATGATGCTCCGGCTCTGGCGCAGGCGGATGTTGCAGTTGCCATGAATACAGGTACACAGGCAGCAAAAGAGGCGGGAAACATGGTGGATTTAGACTCCTCTCCTACCAAGCTGATTGAAATCGTAAGAATTGGAAAACAGCTTCTTATGACAAGGGGGAGTCTGACAACCTTTTCCATTGCAAACGATGTGGCAAAATATTTTGCAATTATTCCTGCGTTGTTTATGGGACTTTATCCGGGGTTGTCCGCTCTGAATATTATGGGACTGCATTCTCCGCAAAGTGCATTGTTATCTGCGATTATTTACAATGCACTGATTATCATCGCACTGATTCCACTGGCTTTGAAGGGAATCAAATACAGGGAACTTCCGGCCGAAAAACTGCTTTCGAGAAATTTGTTGATTTATGGTCTTGGAGGATTGGTTACCCCATTTATTTTTGTCAAATTAATTGATATGCTGCTGGTTCTGGTTGGACTGGCATAAGGAGGTTTTGTCATGAAATTATTTAAAGATGTATTGCCCAAAGCATTTGTTATATTTTTTATATTTACAGTTCTGTGTGGTGTGGTTTATACTATGGTAGTGACAGGACTTGCCCAGCTTATTTTTCCAAATCAGGCAAATGGCAGTATCATTGAAGTAGATGGAAAGAAGTATGGCTGTGAACTGTTGGGACAGCAATATACGGATCCGGCTCATATGTGGGGGCGTATTATGAATATTGACGTTTCCACTTACAAAGATGAGAATGGAAAGACTGTTATGTATGCAGAACCGTCCAATATAAGTCCGGCAAGCGACGAATATGAGGCATTGGTTGCCAAACGGGTTGCCATGCTGCGGGAAGCCAATCCCGATATGGACGAAACGGCAATTCCGGTTGATCTGGTTACCTGTTCCGGAAGTGGTTTGGATCCACATATTTCCCGGGCAGCAGCAGAGTATCAGGTGCCAAGGATAGCCAGAGAAAATAATATGACAGAGGAAGAAGTCAGAGAAATAATAGAAACATGCACGGATGGAAAGTTTCTGGGTGTATTTGGAGAAGAAACCGTGAATGTTTTGAAAGTAAATTTGATGCTGGACGGTATTTTGTAAAGAGGGACAGTATGGTGGATTGAGAACTCCAGGGAGGTAAGCACATGGATGAAAACAGGCAGAATCCGGATCTGCTGTTAAAGGTGATACAAGATAGTGAGGAGAGCAGAACCAGAGGACATTTAAAAATTTTTTTCGGATATGCAGCGGGTGTGGGCAAGACTTATACGATGCTCAAAGCAGCCCATGCGGCAAAAAGCAGAGGGATCGATGTAGTTGCAGGATACATTGAACCTCATGCCCGTCCGGACACAGCATCTTTGATGAACGGTTTGGAACTCCTTCCTGTGAAGGAAATCCAATACAATGGAATTACGCTGAAAGAGTTTGATCTTGATGCTGCCATTGAAAGAAAACCACAGCTGATTTTGGTGGATGAACTGGCTCATACCAATGCAGAAGGCTGCCGCCATGTCAAACGATATCAGGATATCAGGGAATTGTTAAAGGTCGGAATCGATGTTTATACCACAGTCAATGTTCAGCACATTGAAAGCTTGAATGATATGGTAACATCAATCACGGGGATTACAGTGCGCGAGCGCATTCCGGATTCTGTATTTGACCGGGCGGATCAGGTGGAACTGGTGGATATCGAACCTCAGGATCTGTTAGACAGACTTAAGGCGGGAAACGTCTATAAAGAGACACAGGCAAAAAGGGCAATGGAGAATTTTTTTACCCTGGACAAACTGACGGCCTTGCGTGAAGTCGCGCTGCGCCGCTGTGCAGATCGAATGAATATCTTGTCGGAACAGGCGAGAATTAAAAGCAACAGTGACTATCATACGGATGAGCATATTCTCGTCTGCATTTCATCTTCTCCGTCAAATCCGAAAATCATACGAACCGCCGCAAGAATGGCAAGGGCATTTCGAGGGGCTTTTACAGCCTTATTCGTAGAAACGCCAAATTTTTCGGCAATGGAAGAGAAAAATCGAAAGCGTCTGCAGGAAAATATACGCCTTGCACAACAACTGGGTGCCAAAATTGAAACGGTTTATGGGGATGATGTTCCCTTTCAGATTGCGGAATTTGCCCGTTTGTCCGGTGTGTCAAAAATTGTGATTGGAAGAAGTTCGGCGACAAGAAAATATCTGTTCAGCAAACCGACTTTGACGGAACGGCTGATTGCAAATGTACCCAATGTGGATGTGCATATCATTCCGGATGCCATTTCCAATGCTTCCGTGTATCGAGAGAAAAGAGCAAAGAGGAAACTTACGTTTTCTCTTCCGGATATTATCAGAAGTCTTGTGATTTTGCTTTCTGTAAGTTGTATTGGAGGAGTATTCCAGGCTCATGGCTTCGACGAAGCAAATATTATTATTATGTACGTTTTGGGTGTAGTGCTCATATCAGTTATTACAACGGATAGAATTTACAGTCTCATTTCATCGGTTTTTAGTGTTTTGATATTTAATTTTCTGTTTACAGAGCCGGCGTTTACACTGCAGTCATATGATCGGGGATATCCGGTTACGTTTGTGATTATGTTTTTGGCTGCCCTGTTGACCAGTTCTCTGGCGGTTCGTCTGAAAAATCATGCCAAACAGGCAGCACGGTCGGCATACCGAACGAAAATATTGTTTGATACGAATTTGCTGTTGCAGCAGGAAAATGAAAGAAATGATATTGTATCGGCAACTGCCAACCAACTTATCAAGTTATTAGGCAAGAATGTAGTGTTTTATTTTCCTCAGGATGGTATGCTTGGTGACCCACATATTTTTCAGGCGGCAGAAGGCACATGGAAGGAAGATTACATATCCGAAAATGAAAAGGCTGTGGCAACATGGGTTCTGAAAAATAATAAACATGCAGGAGCAACTACAGGCACGCTTTCCAATGCAAAATGCCTGTATCTGGCGGTACGGGTCAAAGACAATGTCTATGGGGTATTGGGAATCGTCATTGCCGACCAGCCCCTGGATGCTTTTGAAAACAGTATTCTTTTATCCATTCTTGGAGAATGTGCCCTGGCATTGGAAAACGAAAAAAATGCCAGAGAAAAAGAAGAAGCCGCAATTTTAGCAAAAAATGAGCAGCTGCGTGCCAATCTTCTTCGGGCAATTTCCCATGATTTAAGAACACCTTTGACGTCCATATCCGGAAATGCAAGCAATTTGTTATCCAATGAAAATTCCTTTGATGAAGTTGCAAAAAAATCCCTGTATCAAGATATCTATGATGATTCCATGTGGTTAATCAATCTGGTCGAGAACCTGCTTTCGGTCACCCGTCTGGAAGAGGGGCGTCTGGACCTTCATCTGTCAGCAGAATTAATGGATGAAGTGATTGCAGAAGCACTGCGTCATGTGAATCGATTGCGTATAGAACATCACATTACGGTGGAAAATAAGGATGAAATGCTCATTGCCAGAATGGATGCAAAGCTGATTGTCCAGGTGATTATCAATCTGGTAGATAATGCAATCAAATATACTCCGAAAGGCTCTCATATTCAGATTACTTCTTTGAAACAGGGAGACAGGGCAGTTGTTTCAGTATCTGATGATGGAGCGGGAATTTCGGATGAAAGTAAAGCGAGAATTTTTGATATGTTTTACAGTGGAGCAAATAAGATTGCCGACAGTCGTCGAAGTTTGGGTCTGGGATTATCCCTTTGCAAGGCAATCATAGATGCTCATGGTGGAGAAATTACTGTTTCGGATAATATTCCCCACGGAACACGCTTTACATTTACATTACCTGCTGTGGAGGTGCAATTACGTGAATAAACCTTTGATATTAATTGTAGAAGATGATACATCCATCAAAAATCTGATTACAACCACATTAAAAGCACATGATTATCGTTATTTAACAGCTGGAAACGGAGGGGATGCCATTCTGGAGGCATCTTCCCATAATCCGGATATTGTATTGCTTGATTTGGGCCTGCCGGATATGGATGGAATTGAGGTAATCAAAAAAATCCGTACATGGACCAGTATGCCCATCATCGTAATCAGTGCCAGAAGTGAGGATACTGATAAAATAGATGCGCTGGATGCGGGAGCCGATGATTATCTTACAAAGCCTTTTTCGGTAGAGGAATTGCTGGCGCGGCTGCGAGTCATACAGAGAAGATTGATTATGATGCAGAATGGATCATTGGCAGAAGCGTCTGTTTTTACAAATGGGAAGCTTCATATTGACTATGCAGCCGGGTGTGCTTTTCTGGGGGGACAGGAGCTTCATCTGACGCCAATCGAGTATAAATTGTTGTGCCTGTTGTCAAAAAATATGGGAAAAGTATTGACGCACACTTTTATTACACAGAATATATGGGGCAGCAGTTGGGACAATGATGTGGCTTCTCTGCGTGTATTTATGGCTACTTTGCGGAAAAAGCTGGAACAGGGAGAGGATTCACCTCAATATATTCAGACGCATATTGGTATTGGATATCGGATGCTGAAAGTGAAGTAAGGAAAAGATATTAAAAAAGTAGTTGACAAAAACAGAAATAGTTGGTAGAATATGTCATGTTGCTGAACAGACAAGCCCAGTTAGCTCAGTTGGTAGAGCAGAGGACTGAAAATCCTCGTGTCTCTGGTTCGATTCCGGAACTGGGCATTCATAAAGAAATAGTTCTTTATGGATGAACATCTGTTGTATGAGCAACGGTAAGGCAATGCGCGAGTGGCTCAGTTGGTGGAGCACGACCTTGCCAAGGTCGGGGCCGCGGGTTCGAGTCCCGTCTCGCGCTTTATAGTTTGTATACGTGAATAAAACAGGAGAGCATCTTTATAGTCATTATATGGAGATGTTCTCCTGCTTTTGAAAATGAGCACGGGTAAGCTATTGAAGTAATGGGGTCAAGATGATATAATAATAACATAAAGGTACATATAAATGGTCCTATGGAGGAAATTATGGGTAACAGAAAGAGTAGAAGCACGTATGAGAAGATGGAAAATACAAAGGGTAAAATTGCTGCGAACAGAGATGGAATTGATAAACTTACCGGACTTTACAATCGGGAATATACCTTGAAAGAAGTGAAGGATTATCTGAATGAGCATAGGAATACTACTTTTGCGATTTATGTTATGGATATTGATAATTTTCAGATTGTAGATGATAATCTTGGTCGTGTGTTTGGAAATGAAATTATCAAAGAATTGGCAGAGACCATAGAACGGACATTTTCCGCTCAGGATATTATTGGACGAGTAGGTGGAGATCAGTTTTTAATTTGTCAGAAAAACTATGAAAGCATTGAGAAAGTCATAGAAAAGTCAGAAGAGCTTTGTGCCGGAGCGAGAAATATTTACAAGGGAGAGATTCAGGATATTAACACATCGTTAAGTATTGGGATAGCCCTTGGTTCGAAAGAAACAGATGATACAAACGACTACGTCCGATGTGCGAGAAAGGCTCTTGCATATGCGAAAAACAGTGGGAAAGACAGGTACGCCATTTATAACGACGGGATGAAAACCCAAAAGCCGGAGATTAGTGAATTAGATTTTGATAATGCCTTTTTTGTCAGTAAAGAAAGAAGAAATATGGAATACATGGAGTTTGACAGCTTTGGATATAAGCTTGTGAATCTGGCATTTAATCTTATGGAAGAGTCCAGTGATGTTAAGAATGCCATTAATCTCCTTCTTCGTAAAGTTGGAATGCATTATAATCTTAGTAATGTTCTGGTCAGGGAATTATCGGATAAGCCAAGAACAATGCGATGCACATATGAGTACAGCAGGGATGAAAGTAATTCGGGCTGGATGGATGTGGAATGGAATTATGATAAGGAAGACTGGAAGCGTTTCAAGAAACATTTTGAAGGAGGATATTACCTCTTTTATAAAAGTGAAGGAATTCCTTTTTATGTTTATCAGAAGGGTGCAAGAGAGCTTGAACTGGAGGCATATTTACAGATTCCCATTGTTACCAATGGGCAGATTATCGGATGTATTGACTATGTTTCCGTAAATAAGGAGATTCATTTTTCTGATCAGGATTTGAGCACGCTCAAAATATTTACCAGGCTGATTTCTACTTATCTCCTGAATTTGAGGAATTATTATAATACAACATTAAAGATAGAAAAACTGAATGATTATGATACACTGACCAGCTTGATGAAATACAATGTATTTTATAAGAAGCTGGAAGACGCAATGAAAAAATTAAAGAAAGACAATAACATCATCATCATGTACAGTGATTTGCGTCATTTTAAATATATTAACGAGACCTATGGATATGATGTGGGAAATAATCTGTTAAAGATGTTTTGTAACTACATGGTAAGGGATGTGCGAGGCCTGATTGGCGGTTCCAGGGTGTATTCCGATAATATTGTGGTGGCGGCCGAGTGCCCGAAGTGGTATACAGATGAACAGGTCTACCATAGAATAGAGCTTCAGAATGAGGAACTGAACAGAAAACTGCAGGATCAGTTCATGGATAATAATATTAATGTCTGTACAGGAATTTTCATTATCAAAGATTCGAAGATGGACATTGAGATGGCTATTTCCAACGCGAACATGGCACGGAAAGAGGCAAAGAAAAAAGAACGTGATACGGTAGTATTGTTTGATGATGAGATGATGCAGTCCGTAGTAAGACAAATGCAGTTGAATACAGAATTGCCCTGGGCATTGAAGAATGGTAATATCAAGGTATACTATCAGCCTAAGACAGAAAGTGGAACGGGTAAAATTGTTGGAGCGGAAGCGTTGGTTCGCTGGAAAAAGGATGATGGAACCTTTATTTATCCGGATGAGTTTATTTCCGGATTTGAAGAAAATGGTCTGATTGTGGAAGTAGATTATTTTGTCTATGAGAATGTGTTTCGCAGTATAAAAAAACGTTTGGATAAAAATCTTTCCGCAATTCCGATTTCCATGAATATTTCCAGGGTTCATTTGAAAGAGGGAGAATTCCTGGATTATATCGACTATTTGTTTGATAAATATCCTATCCCGGCAGAGTATGTAGAATTTGAATTGACAGAAAGCATTTATATTGATAATATGGAAAAGGCTTTGGAATTGATTCGCGGGTTGAGAAGACGGGGAATTAAGATTGCAATGGATGATTTTGGTTCTGGATATTCTTCGTTGAATTTATTAAATAATCTTCCAATTGATATTTTGAAACTGGATAAAATCTTTTTAAATGGAGAGGATTTGACCCCGAATCAGAAGATTATTATCTCTTGTATTGTGGAGATGGCTTCTAAGATGGATATCCGAGTGGTATGTGAAGGCGTGGAAACCATGGAACAGGTTAGTTTTCTGACCGTGATTGGATGTGATATGATACAGGGATATTATTATGCAAAGCCAATGCCGGAAGATGAGTTTTGCCGTTATATGGACAAACACATTAAAGTACATCCTGTTATGGTGTGTTTTTCCTTTGATGGAACATTGCAGGATACACAACATGAGTATACCGGCTATTGCATGGGCGGAGAACCTGAATATGGAGAAGGTCCGTTTGTCGGAACAAAGGCATTGTTATGCAGAGGCGGAGATATTATGTCTCATGTGATTAATATTCCGAGGGATATTTGCCAAAACAGCAGTTTCACCATATCTCTCTGGGCAAAGGTGATAAACGAGAATCGTTGGTCCAGCCTGGTTCTTTTGGAATATGAGAATGGATTCCATAGTATTATGTCCAATGCAGGAGATATGAATGCGGATTATCGCATCAAGAACAGCAATGAAGATGAAGATATCTGGCATGATTCCAAATGTGATAAATCCAGTGATAAAGCATGGCATTTCTATACGGCAACCTACAATGCACAGACGGAGGTAGGGATGTTGTACATGGATGGAGTCATTGTGGGTTATATGGAAAATGTCAGTATGCTTACCAGAATTAATCGAATCCTGATTGGTGGAGATCCTTTTGCTTCTCCGTTTGAGGGACTGATTTCGAGAGTACGATTTCATAATCAGCCTCTGTCTAAGAGGGATGTTCAGATTTTGTACTGGGAAGATGAAAAACAATTAAAAGATGATGTGCGTAAAAGTGCATTGTTATATTAATTGCATAAAAGAGAGACAGTTCGTTTGTGCCTTCCTGTCTATAAAGAAAACCAGGACTATTAAAAATTTAGACAACACTATATTTTTAATGGCGTGGCGAAGGTCACGCCATTTTATTATGGAAAGGATTGGATAAAATGTATATATTAAAGACGGAACAGAGTTTTGATTCTGCTCATTTTCTTGGCGGATATGAGGGGAAATGCGGGAACATTCATGGACATCGATGGCGAGTAATTATTGAAGTAAACACAGAGCAGTTGGCTACAGACCGTCAGTTGAGAGGGATGTATGTAGATTTTAAGACGTTGAAAGCAGATTTGGGAAGAGAGACAGAGGAACTGGATCATGCTTTGATTGTGGAACAGGAAACTTTGAAGCAATCAACCATAGAGATGTTGAAAGAAGAAGGATTTAAATTGATTGTAACGGAGTTTCGTCCTACGGCAGAGAATTTTTCCAAATATTTTTATGATAAGATGAAAGCACAAGGGTATCAGGTAAAATGTGCTACGGTTTATGAAACACCAAAGAACAGTGCCACTTATTGTGAAGAGTAAGGATGAGGAAAAGAAGATGAAGTATCATGTAGTAGAAAAGTTTGTAAGTATTAACGGAGAAGGAAAAAGAGCGGGTCAGCTTTCTGTTTTTATAAGATTTCGGGGCTGTAACCTGAACTGTTCCTATTGTGATACCAAATGGGCAAATACCAGTGAAGCTCCGGCAGAAATTATGACAGAGTCAGAAATATATCAATACATTAAAAACCAGAACGTGAAAAATGTTACTTTAACCGGAGGAGAACCTCTGATTCAGCCCGGTATAGAGATTTTACTGCAGAAGCTGGCCCGGGATTCGGAATTGAGAGTGGAGATAGAAACCAATGGAAGTATCAATCTGGCTCCATATAGAAGCATCCATCCGGCACCGGAATTTACCGTGGATTATAAATTACCGGGAAGTGGACAAACGGAGCATATGTGTGAAGATAATTTTGCAAATTTAAAGGCAAATGACACCGTAAAATTTGTTGCAGGAAGTAAGGAAGATTTAGTTTGTGCAAAATCGGTCATGGATAAATATCATCTGGTGGGAAAATGCCATGTTTATCTCAGCCCGGTGTTCGGGAAAATAGAACCGGCAGATATGGTATTATATATGGAACAGGAAAAAATGAATGATGTAAATTTACAGCTGCAGCTGCACAAATTTATTTGGAATCCGGAATTAAGAGGTGTGTAATAGAAACAGACCAGAAAGGAAGTAATGGAAATGGCAATTGATAAAGAGGCAGTAAAAGAACATATCAGGGGACTTATTATTGCATTGGGAGAAAATCCGGACAGAGAGGGATTAAAAGATACTCCGGACCGGGTTGCCAGAATGTATGAGGAAGTGTTCGAAGGAATTGGATACACCAATCATGAAATTGCACAGATGTTTCATAAGACATTTGAGGATGAGTTGGAATTTCAGGAAGGTCATCAGGATGTGGTGGTAGTAAAAGATATTGATATCTTCAGTTATTGTGAGCATCATCTTGCACTTATGTATGATATGAAAGTAACAGTGGCATATATTCCAAATGGAAAGGTAATCGGATTAAGTAAAATTGCAAGAATCGCAGATATGGTTTCAAAACGGCTTCAGCTACAGGAACGGATTGGAACAGATATCGCAGAAATTATCTCCGAGGTTACCGGTTCGCCGGATGTGGCTGTGATGATTGAGGGATGCCATAGCTGTATGAGTGCAAGAGGAATTAAGAAATCCAATGCGAAGACATATACAACCACTCTCAGAGGAAGATTTCAGACGGATGTCAATCTGCAGATGAGAATCAGATAGAAAGGACGAGCTATATGAAAGCATTAGTGTTAGTTAGCGGGGGAATCGACAGTACTACATGTCTGGCCATGGCAGCAGACAAATATGGGAAAGAAAATGTAGTGGGATTATCCATG
>CALWLV010000116.1 GCA_944381595.1 uncultured Roseburia sp. | reverse complement strand
CATTTTCATAAATTCTTCTTCTGACAAAATAGGAATGTTTAACTCCTTTGCTTTCTTATTTTTGGAAGAATTCGATGTGGTATCATTGTTAATCAGAAAATCGGTCTTAGATGATACGGTTCCTGTTACCTTACCGCCTTTTTGCTCTATGAAAGCCTTCAGTTCATTTCGATTGGCAAAATGCTCCACCGAACCAGTAATAACGAAGGTCTTATTGATGATTTCTGATTCCGTATCCACCGCTTCCGGTTTCACTATCTGCAATTCCTGTAGCAAATCCTTCAATTCTTCCACGTTTTTCTCATTTTTAAAATATTGTACAAAACTATCCGCAATCACTTCCCCGATTCCCTCTACAGCAGTCAGTTCCTCTGTCTTAGCCTGCATCATACGGTCCAGGTTGTAATCAAAGGACCGACAAATCATTTTTGCATTGGATAACCCAATATTTGGAATGCCCAGTGCATAAATGAGTGCATGAAGTTCCACGTTTTTTGCCCGTTCTACCGATGCCTGGAGATTGTCATAGGACTTCTGTCCAAATCCATACATCGTTACAATTTCCGATTCATGTTGGTTCAGACGGAAAATATCTGCATAACTGCGGATAAAACCTTTGTCAATTAATTTTTCCAGTGTTTCTTCGGATAAACCGCCAATATTCAATGCATCTCTTGAAACAAATAATGTAAATTTTTTGATTTTCTTTGCAGAACAATCCGGATTAATGCAATACAAGGATTTCACATCATTCATCTGACGAATTTCCGTCTTTCCTCCACAGGCAGGGCAGGAATCCGGAATGGTCAGTTTTCCGCTTCTGGTGAGATTTTCCCCAATCTGCGGGATAATCATATTCGCTTTATATACCAGGATTTCATCACCGATTCCAAGCTGCAGACTCTCCACGATGCTCACATTGTGAACACTGGCCCGTGATACCGTGGTTCCTTCCAGCTCCACCGGCTCAAAAATTGCAACGGGATTAATCAGTCCTGTTCTGGATGGACTCCACTCCATTTCCATCAGTGTTGTTTGTGCTGTTTCATCTGCCCATTTAAAAGCAATCCCATTTCGAGGAAATTTTGCAGTGCTTCCAAGGGAACGACCATACTCCAAATCATCATACATCAACACAAGGCCATCGGAAGGGATGTCAAAATGCTGAATCTTTTCTGCAAATTTCTGAACCGTTTCCGCTACGTTTCCACGTTCCACCACCTCATATTCTACTATGGAAAATCCCTGGGAGGCAAGAAATGTAAGCTGTTTTTCCATCGAGTTCTCAAACTCCATATGTTCTGCCCGCACTAATGTAAAGGCAAAAAAATTCACATTTCTCTGTGCGGTAATTTCATTGTTCAGCTGTCTGACTGAACCACTGCACAGATTTCTTGGGTTTTTATATTTGGCATCCACATCTTCAATGGTCTCATTGATTTTTTCAAAATCAGAATACTTAATCACCGCTTCTCCCCGTAACACCAGTTCTCCATGAAAAGGAATTTTAACCGGAAGATTTTTAAAGACCTTTGCGTTATTTGTAATGACTTCTCCTACCTGTCCATTTCCTCTTGTTACCGCCTTCTCTAATTCCCCATTCCGATAAGTAAGCACAACTGTCAATCCGTCCAACTTCCATGATAACAGGCCTTTCTTATCTCCTAAAAATTCTGCAAGACCCTCTGTGGATTTTGTCTTATCCAGGGATAACATCGGGGATTCATGGACTTCTCTCGGAAGTTCACTTAGCACCTGATATCCCACATTGACCGTAGGACTATCCCCATAAATCATCCCTGTTTCTTTCTCCAGTTCGACCAGTTCATCGTATAGACGGTCATACTCATAATTGCTCATGATTTCCGTACTTTCCTGGTAATAGGCTTTCCCGGCCTTATTTAAAATATCAATTAATTCCCTGATACGTTCTAATTTTCCTGACATTTCTGTTCTCCTAACAATCCTTTCAGTTCTTCATCGGTGACGTGACGATATGCACCGACTTTTAAATCACCCAGACAAATATTCATAATGCGCACCCGTTTCAAAGAAACTACTCTGGCTCCGCATGCTTCGCACATACGGCGAATCTGACGGTTCAAACCCTGGGTAATCACGATTCGAAACGTCCGCTCTCCCGTCTTTACTACTTTGCATTTTCTTGTGACTGCTTCAAAAATCACTTTCTTTTGTCCATTTATTTTCTCTACTTTACTGATTTTTACTCCCCCGCTCATTTTTTGGATGAATGTTTCATCCACAGGACGGTTCACCATAACCTGGTATTCTTTCTCATGGTAATTGGAAGCTTTTAATATCTTATTTACAATATCTCCATGGTTGGTCAGTAAAATCAGTCCTTCTGAGTCCTTATCCAGTCTGCCGATTGGATAAATCCGTTTTGGATATCCAATAAAATCTACAATATTATCCGGATTATCCCGATCTGTGGTACACTCAATTCCTCTTGGTTTATTGTATGCCAGCAGAATAAACTCTTCTTCTATCTCTACTTTCTTTCCCTCACAGTAAATCTCCCAGTTTCGCTCTACTTTCATACCCATTTCCGCTGTTTTGCCGTTGACGGTAACTTTTCCCTCCTCAATCAGCCTGTCCGCCTGTCTTCTGGAACAGATTCCTGCATCACTCAATAATTTATTTAACCGGATGAGGGGCTGTTCCCCATATTCCGGCACAAGGTCCTTTTTTCTCTCCATATTCTGTTCTCCTCATTGTTCATGAAATTTATTATAACAAAAACCTTCTTTGGAAACAAGGTAAATCTCCTTTCCGGAGAATAGAAGAAACGGGAACTCCCCACAAACCGGAGAATTCCCATTTCTTCTTCCATTTTTATGTTATATGTTTTTTCAAAAATTCAAGCAACTCTTGCTCCATCCTTTTCGTTCCCTGTTCTGAGAATCCATGACCTTCTCCCGAAAACAGTTTCATCTCAACGTTGGCATATAGCGTTCCTGCTCTCCGGCTAGTTTCCAATGGCACCACCTGATCCTGATTGCCATGCATGATAAGCACCGGTCCATCGTAGGTTCCAATATGTTCAAATGGATCAAATCCACGCAGGCTTTCAAAGAATATTCGTCCCAGGTTCATTCCCCATACTTCCAATTCGTCCGGTATATCAGACTCATTATGAAAACGTGTATTCCAGTCATCTGCAATGCAAAGGGCAGGATAAAGCAGAATCATTCCCTTTACTTTATCCTTCCGTTCTTCTGCTGCCAATGCCGTGACCAGACCACCCTGACTTCCACCAAAGACAAAGATATTCTCTTTCTCTGTGGTTTCCCATCCGCAGACTGCATCGAAAACAGCAAGCAAATCCTCTTTTTCTGAAAAAATCGTCATTTTTGTAGTAGGATATTTACTCTCATCCTTCTTTGAACCTCCACAGAATGTATAACAAAAAGAACCAATTCCCTGTCCGGCCAGCCATTCTGCAGTCGGTACAAAATCCATTTTGGAACCATTGTAACCATGACTGAATATTACCATCGGCCATTTCTTCTCTCCCTCCGGAAGATATTTCAGTCCGTGTACAATCCTTCCATGATGATGAATCCGTATTTTTTCTATTTTCAAAAAATCACCCTCTTTATTAGTATTCCGGCAGCCATACACGCATTTCATTTAAGCCCCGATTCCCCCATGCATAATATGGTATGGCTGTAATCTCTACCGGTATATCATCCGGCTTTTTCATGGAATAAAGTTCCTCTGTACGTTTCCTTCTCACGCCCTCAACTCTTATGGGAACGATTCCTGATAATAAATTTTTTTCATACTCACCAATTGCAGACATACTGTCTTTCTGAATAAAAAGTCCCAGTACATCGCCATCGTTGTCTACGCCTTCGACACAATAAACCAATGGACCGCGCATCAATGCAACTTTTCCCGAATCTGCTGCAATCTTTGTATTGGCATATACTTTTGTCACAGGCATATAGAAAGATGCTGTAATCTGATCTCCTTCTTCAAAGGCTTTCCAAATATAGAGATAGCCTTTCTCTTCCCAAACCTTCATCTGTTCCGATGGACGTACTCCCTTTTTGCAGGAATACACTTTATCTCCGTTTATATATATTTTCCCTTTTTTGCACCATCCAGGAATCCGGATTGCAAAGGTAAATTCAGCTTTTTTCTTATTTGTCCGCATGGTATAAGTTACGGTCCCATCGTATGGATAAGCAGTCTCTGTCCTGATTTTCACGCCTTTTTCTTGTTCAAGATCCAATTCTCCCCCAATGTATAAATGAGAATAAATGATTTCCTCCGTTTCACTCCATGCATATTCTGCAAGGGAAGTCAGAACTCTTGCAACATTTGGCGGGCAGCAGGCACATCCAAACCACTTCGGTCTCTGGGGAAGAGCATGTTTATGGGTCACCGCTTCGCCTGAAATACCTGGCAATACTTCCAGAGGATTTACATAAAAGAATCTCTGTCCATCCAACTGCATTCCTGCAAGCACGGTATTATACAGAGCCCGTTCCATCACATCCGAATACTGACTGTCCATTTCTAATTCACGCATTCTGGCTGCAAAAAACATCAAACCGATGGAAGCGCAGGTTTCCGCATACACTGTATCATTGGGCAAATCATAATCTTTTGTAAATGCTTCTCCGATACAGGTGGAACCGATTCCTCCAGTTACATACATCTTCTTTGTAACAATATTGTTCCACAAGTTCTTACATGCCTGTTTCAGACTGTCATCCCGGGTTTCTGCTGCCAAAGCTGCCATGCCGGTATAGAGATAAACCGCCCGGACGGCGTGTCCCACCGCTTCTTTCTGCTCTCTTACCGGTGCCGTATTCTGGGCATATTCCCTGTCATCTGCGTTCATATTCCAGACAGTCCATCCTCTGCTCTGTGCTTCTTTCTTAAAATAGTCGGGATCCACGCCCCTGACATTGATAAAATGTGCTGCCAGTTCTTTATATTTCTCTTCCCTGGTAGCATGGTACATTCTCATCAGTGCCAGTTCTATTTCCGGATGTCCCGGATAACCTTCTGCTTTCTCTACGATAAAATGCTGATAAATATGATCTCCCATCTTTCTCATAATCTGGAGAAGGGAATCTTTTCCCGTTGCCTCATAATAAGCAACTGCAGCTTCCATCATGTGTCCTGCACAATACAACTCATGAGCTTCCTGAAGGTCCGTCCATCTTCGGTTCTGTTCCTTTACTGTAAAATACGTATTGAGATATCCATCTTCCTGCTGAGCCCTTCCAATCAGTGCAATCAGTTCATCCATACGCTTTTCCAGTTTTTTATCCCTTCTATGAACCAGGGAATAGGCGGCTGCCTCCAGCCATTTTGCCACATCTGAATCCTGAAATACCATTCCATAAAATTCTCCGTCGCAGCTTCCCTGCTCTAACATCTGTGCTGCCATTTTAAAATTTTCAATGGCATGGCTTTTTTCTGCATCGGGAATCTCATCCCGCAATGCTTTTTCCTGATAAGGAATCACCTGTTTCATAACCAGTTTTTCATAAGCCCCCAAAAACATATCCTGTAACTTGAATTTTTTTAGTAATTGACTCACACAATCCCTGCTTTCTTCTACTTTACCATTTTTTATGAAAATCGGGGCAGTGATTTTTCTTCATCACTGCCCTCATTTCTACAAAACACCCACATTTCCCACACATTCCGTTGCGAAGGGCATCACACTGCCTGCATATATTCAGCCGTCTCTCATATTCAGGCTCGTCCACTTTTAATTCTTCGGAAAGATTTGCAATATACCGTTTTAAGTCTACAAAATATTCGTCTTCCTCCATGTCACTTAACAGACATTTTCTGCAATATCTCTGATTCATCTATTTCACCGCAATATGCATTACTGCACAGGCAGGAATGGTAAATTTCAATGTCTGATTTTCTGTTTCGATTTCTTTAAACTCTCGCTCTGATACTTTGTTTCCATCTCCGAAATCATTATAATCCTTCATATCTCCAGTGAGAATTTCTGCTGTCACCTGATGAATCTCTGTTTCTGCCAAAACAGCTTCCACCGGATAACTATCTGTTGCAGACAGATTGGTGATGGTAATATGGATGGTTCCCTCTGCATCCATGGATACAGATTCATTGAGATTTGGTACCATATTCTTTTCTTCCAGACCGATTTCCTCTGTCTCTACAAAACTATCCAGAAGCTGTCCCTCCTGATGGTGACGGTACATATGGAACACATGATAGGTCGGAGTCAGTACCATATCTGCGCCTTCGGTAAGAATAACAGCCTGAAGTACATTGACCATCTGTGCAATATTTGCCATCTTTACTCTATCACAATGTTTGTTAAAGAGATTCAGGTTGATACCTGCCACAATGGCGTCACGCATGGTGTTCTGCTGAT
>CALWLV010000115.1 GCA_944381595.1 uncultured Roseburia sp. | reverse complement strand
ACCTTTTTCTTGTCTCCGCTCCGTTCAAATGGTTTCCGTACCGGATCCGATTTGATCCTTTTTCTGCTTCTGTCCTGTTTCCTCAGGTGTTCGCTTAGCAAACACTTAGGAGGCGGTCGCTCTATCCGGCTGAGCTACATGGACGTATCCATCTTTGTTATTCCAATCTATTTTACCAAATTTATTTTGTTTGTCAATCATATTTTAACGTCCCCTGAAGCCAAATGGTTCCCTTGAATCTTCTGCCAGCCTTCGGTTCCCCCAGAAGATTCTTTTCATTGATACATACATCAATCAAAATTCCATTGTAATCTATCTTCAATTTCCAGAGAAATTCTCCGGTCAATTTATTTTGCACATGCTCTGCGGCAAGAATATCTGCCACCACAGAATACAAATCACATTCCACTCCATAAGGCATAAAAGAAGACTCCACAATGGTAAAAATATCCTCCGTCCGAATTCTTCTTGAAACCTTCGTATAGGTGTCCATCTCCTTAAATGCAAGACTTTCCATCGCCTTCTCATTTCCCTGTCTCGCCTCTGCCAGAAGACGCAGGCGCTGCTTCTCTTCCTGTACTTTTCTTCTTGCCCCCTGTTCCGTTCTTGCCAGTGGAAGAAGAATCGTTCCTTTCCTGGCAAGACCTGCCAGTGCCACAGATGGACGCTTGTTCTGTCCCAACTCAGACATCTCCCGATATTCCAGATACTCAACGGCATTACTAAGGAAAAATATAATAAATACTCCGGAACGAAAATCGTCAAATGCCCCGGTATAAGCATCACCAACCACACGTTCTTCCACATTTACAGATTCCTTTACTGAAAAGTTCTCTCCAAATACTACAGGATAACATGCCTGGCAATCCATCTCTCCATTTCGAATGATTCCGGACCATGTGATACCGATTCCCTTATCAATGTTTTTCGTCATTTCAAAAAAATCTTCTTCTTTATTTTTTTCATATGTATTGCACACATCCGGATTCTTGCGCACTTCTTCAAACAGCCGGTTCCATTTTTCCCTTGGAAATTGTCCGAACCCCACCGCCTGCATATATTGATTCATATTTTCCCATACCTTTCTAATCTGGATACTAATCTAGTCACATAATAAAACATTCTATTTATTACTTTATGATTTGTCAATACTCTTTTTTTATGTTATAATAAAAACCAATGGAGGTAAGAATAGATATGAAGTCAGAAGAAAAAAATAAAACAAGATTTAAAATAAATTTTACTATTTTATACATCATTGGATTTCTGATATCCTTCTTTTTTGAATTTTACTGGATGACTTATTATCCATATGATTATTTCATGCTGTTTGGAATCGGTGTCATTCTCTGTATCTTCGGATATCTGGCATTAGATGGCATTTATCATTACATTCACAAAACATTCATTCGAATAGAAGAACAGAATGAAATTATCATTAAATCCCAGAAGGCAATTTACCTCACGGCAAAGAAAATTGCCCAGTCTGATAATGCCACTCTGGAGAAAACGCAGCCACAGCAGACATCCTCTGCCCAATCAAATCCTCAACTGGACTCTTTGATTGGCGATTTGATTAAAGCAAATGAACGGCTTGCCAGGGAAGTGAAAGATGCGGCTTCCATTCATTCTCTTACTCAAAATAACATTAAACTTGCAGAAACTCTGCAAAACATGTCTTCCACAGCGGAAGCCGTTCCGGCTGCCACAGAAGAAGAATTACCATCTGCGCAGGAAGAAATACCTCCTGTGGCGGAAGAAACAGAAAATGTAGCCTCATCTTCTGATAAAAACGGCACATTATCCCCGGAAGAGGTTGCAGCAATGTTTGCAAATCTATAATTCAGAGCAGAAAGGAAATGGAAGAGATTACCATGAATTATATTGTACTGGACTTGGAATGGAATCAGTCTCCCAGCGGAAAAAAACGGATTTTCAAATCCCTTCCTTTTGAAATCATAGAAATTGGCGCAATAAAACTAAATGAAAATTTTGAAATTATTGATAAATTTCAGGAAACCATCCGCCCGGTCATATATCCTCACATGCATCATATTTCTCAGGAAGTGACCGGGTTTACTACCTCCGAATTACAGCATAGCCGGCGTTTTCCTGATGTATTCCGCCAGTTTCTTAGTTGGTGTGGAACTGAAGAATATCGTTTCTGCACTTGGGGGCCTTTGGATTTGACGGAATTACAGCGCAATATGAATCATTATCATCTGCCATTATTTCCGGCTCCTGTTTTTTATTATGACATACAGGAAATATTCAGTCAGCTGAAAGAAGACGGGATTGTCCGGCGTTCTCTTGAATATGCCGTAGACGACCTTCATATCAGTCATCAGGGCGATTTTCATCGTGCCCTGGTTGATGCCTACTACACCGCCCGGGTTATGTCTGCCTTCTCAATAGATGAGGTACTCCCACGTTACACGGTAGATACCTACCAGCAGCCACGGAATCGGAAGGAAGAATTTTACATCTCATACGGAACTTCTTCCAAATATGTATCCCAGGCCTTTCCGTCAAAACCTGCAGTGATAAAAGACCCTGAAGTTGTTTCCATGAAATGCTGTATTTGTCAAAAGCGACTGCGCAAAAAGATTCACTGGTTTACCGAAAATTCCAAGAATTACTATGCCCTTGCATACTGCTCTGAGCACGGTTTTCTTTCCGGCAAAATCCATATTAAGAAAAACGATTCTGATTATTATTTTGCCATCAAAGAACTGACGCTCACGGACCAAAAAGGTGCAGATTTATTATTTGAACGAAAAAAAGACTACCAGAAAAAACGAAATCAACGTCCAAAGCTGACAGGTTCCCTGTCAAACGAATCGATTTTGAAACATTAGGAGGAATTATGTTACATTCTTTTCAACAAAAAACAAAAAATGCTTTTGTGTTTATCCTAATATTCATACTGGCAATCTCTACGGCAATTCCTTCCATTCCGGTCTATGCCGATGAAACTGCCCAAACCATCCCTGCATGGCCGCAGGCACCGGAAGTCTACGGTATTTCTTCTATATTAATAGATGCCGATACCGGAGCGGTTCTCTATTCGAAAAATCCTCATGAGAAACTTTATCCTGCCAGTATTACAAAGATTATGACAGGGCTTCTTGCCATTGAAAACCTAAACCTCAATGACACTGTGACCTACAATGACAACATTCTGAATTCTCTTCCGTCAGACGCTTCTATACTTGGACTTCTTTCCGGCGAAACCACCACAATCAGAGATGCGCTGTATGCTCTTATGCTGCGAAGTGCCAATGAAGCTGCAGTGGCCCTTGCCTTAAAAATATCCGGAAGTGAAAGTGCCTTTGGAGAATTGATGACAGAGCGTGCCTCTCAGGCCGGTGCCTTAAACACGCACTTTAGCAATCCAACCGGACTCCATGACGAGAACCACTACACCACCGCTTATGATATGGCTATGATAACAAAAACTGCCATGTCCAATGCAGAGTTTTCTTCCATCTGGGGAGCTGAAAACTATACCCTCGCTCCAACAAATATGAGTGAAAGCTACCGAATCTGGAACAGACACTATATGCTTTTATCTTCATCCCAGTACTATTATTCCTATGCCATCGGAGGCAAAACCGGATATACAGACCAGGCTGGAAGAACTCTTGTCACTGCCGCTGAAAAGGACGGACAGAAATTAATTTGTGTGATTATGAATTCCGATGATGAACATATTTTTTCAGATACCAAAGCCTTATTTGAATACGGATTCCAGAATTTTACCAAAGTGAATGTCCAGGATGCCGAAACACGCTTTCGCGGGGGCTCCACCAATATTCCGGTTCTTCAGAAACTATACGGGCAGGATTGGGGAATTTTCTCACTCTCCAACGAATCCATCTTGATTCCTACAGGCATATCCCTGTCCGATATTCCATATACACTGGAATTTTTGGAACAACCGCAAAATAATATTGTGGCAACAGTTCGCTACGAATATGAAGGAAACTATCTGGGGCAGGCCTCTTTGATGATGAATCTGGCCAATGTATCCGATGCGGACCTGTCAGGACCTCAGAAAAACAGTGAAACAACAAAGAATAATTCCCAAATTCACGAAACTACCTCCATTAATATCTATCTGCTGCTTGGATGTAGCATTGGAGCGATTCTGTTAATCCTGATTCTGGTAGGTGCGATACGGCGACATCGTATCCGTGCAAAACGGAAAAGAAGAAGGACTTATTATAAATAGAAAGGATTACAATTATGCGATTAAGAAATGTAAAGGGTTCCAGAGAAGCCATTGCAGACAGTGCTTATACAATAAATAACCCTGAGGAAATGAAAGGAAAGTGGAAGGAATATTTTGGAAATGACCATCCCATCCACATTGAAGTAGGTATGGGAAAAGGCCGTTTTATTACCGAACTTGCAATGAAAAATCCGAATATTAATTATATTGGAATTGAGAAATATTCCAGTGTTCTTGTCCGTGCCCTTGAAAAACTGGATGCATGGAACGAGACCGGCAAATCTCCGGTAAAAAATCTGGTATTTATCCGTATGAATGCGGAAGAAATCTGTAATGTTTTTGCTCAAAATGAAGTAGACCGGATTTACCTGAATTTCTCCGATCCATGGCCAAAAGACAGACATGCAAAAAGACGGCTGACCTCGAAAGAATTCTTTCGCCGTTATGACCAGTTCCTGATTCCGGAGGGGCGGGTGGAATTTAAGACAGATAACGATGATTTATTTGCTTTTTCACTGGAAGAAATCCCATTGGCAGGATGGAAGATTACAGAATTTACGCACGATTTACACCATGATGCAAAGATGATGGAAGGAAATATCATGACCGAATACGAAGAACGTTTTTCTTCCATGGGAAATCCAATCCATAAACTCATTGCCATGCGGTAAATTTACATACAAAGACGATAAGATATCAAAAGGTGCTGTCACAGGACAGCACCTTAATTTTTATATTTAAATCCACGCGTTCTTCTTCGAATATCTCTCATAGACGTTACTTCTGCAGTTAACTCGGCCCAGGCACCCTCACGGCACATGGGAGGTTTCACTTAGTGCTGCTCCATTCCTGACCTGACACAATTCATGAATTCCCATTGCGTAAGACCCAGACGTCAACGCCACTTACAAAAGGCAGCTCCACAAAAAGATACCCTAGGAAGAACATCACCCCTGCTAGAGCGGATTGCAGGTACAGGACACCGCTAACTCCCCGGCTGCGTGGAAAATTTATGACTAGAAAACATTACTAGTATAACTGATTTTAATTTAATTGTCAAATAGAAATGTGTGATTCAAAGGATGTCTTCCTTTTCCCAACATCAAACAACGATCTGTCGCTCCATTTACATACCCTCTGGCTGCCTTCACACTCTCATAAAGAGTCTGTCCTTTGGCAAGATGACAGGCAATCGCTGCTGACAGTACACAACCTTTTCCAATGGTTTTTCTATCCTTTGGGTCATAACTTTCCATCCAGTGGATTCTACCATCGTCATAAAGCATATCTCCCTCATCTGTAATTCTATGGCCATCTTTCAGCAAAATACCTTTTACCCCATATTTTCCGGCAATCGTCTCTGCTGCAGTTTCCATATTTTTCCTGCTGTTTATGGTAATTCCACTTAACACTTCAGCTTCTGAAATACTTGGAAGAACAATGGATGCCATTGGAAATAATTCACTGGTAATCACCATCTCTGCCTTATTTCCAACCATTCTTCGTCCATTATTGGAAATAATAACGGTATCCAACACCATATGTTCTACATGATACTTCTTTAATTTATCAGCGATTACTTCCAGCAAATCCCCATTGGATACCATACCAATCTTTACTGCATCCGGATAAATGTCCTCAAACACACAATCCAGCTGTCTGCCAAGAAATTTGGGCACAGATTCCTGAATATCATACACTCCTGTGGTATTCTGTGCCGTCATAGAGGTAATTGCTGAAGTTGCATACAATTTATGTGCTGTAATGGTTTTAATATCCGACTGGATTCCTCCGGCTCCGCTGCAATCGCTGCCTGCAATAGTAAGTACTGTTTTCATTGTATTCACCTTTTCAGCTATAGTTTATTTTCTCCTCTATATCATACCATTTATTAATAAATATGCAACCGTATGTTTGATAATTTCTTAAAAATTTACATGGGTTTCATATAATCTGACATCCGGCAGGCTCCCTTGGCTCCTGCCTCTATCACCAAATGTTCATTTTTCTCACAAATGCCTCCCAGTGCATAAACGGGAATCTTTACATTCTTACAGATATTTATCAGAAACTCCAACCCCTTTGGTTCCATTCCCTCTTTGCAAGCCGTAGGAAAAATATGACTTGCAGTAATATATGTGGCTCCCCACTGTTGCGCATACAGCCCATCTTCCAAAGAATGAGCCGACACTCCTATTGTCTTGAAATACTGAAGTTCTCTGCTATGATTTTTAAAAATACTCATGGGAAGATGCACTGCAGGACAATTTAATTCCATCGCCGCTTCCCAATAAGTATGTAAGATTACTTTCTCTCTCTCATCCCCCATGCGAGACAAAATCAGTTTTGCCAGGTGAGCATATGCTTCTTTGGAAAGGTCTTTTTCCCTGAGAATCAGCAAACTAACCTGCTCTGCTACTTTTTTTAAATGAAATGCATATGCTTCCATATCTCCATCCCTGACCTTCTCATGACTGGCAAAAAAAATCTGTCGGTTGGATATGGCAATTTTCTTATACAAAGACATAATCATTCATCACCGGCTGCAATCCACGATTTTTAATAGCTGCTACAACCTCATCCACATTTCTTGTATCTGCGATTTCGAACTGATCATCCCCTTTTTCCTCCTCTTCCGAATGACTGCCGATACCGGTACTTACTCCCGCAGATATTTTGGTTGCTGCCAGTCCGATGACATGATCCCGAAATTCCGCCCGTTCTCTTGTGGAGATGGTCAATCCCGCAAACGGCATAAACAATCGGTAGGCTGTCATAACTTGCAGCAGCTGGCGTTCATGAACATCCATCGGATTAATTTTATCATTATTTACAATTGGACGAAGTCTCGGACAAGAAAAGGAGATTTCTGCATGAGGATATTTTCTCTGCAATAAATACGCATGCATTCCCGTGGCAAAGGCATCCTTCCTGAAATCATCCAATCCCAGAAGGGCTGCAAATGCTACTCCCCTCATTCCACCTTTTAGCGCCCGTTCCTGTGCATTGACACGATATGGGAAGATTCTTTTATGACCGGATAAATGCAGTGTTTCATATTTATCGGAATTATAGGTCTCCTGAAATACAGTAATATAATCGGCTCCACAATCATGCAGATACGCATACTCATCGGAATTCATAGGATATACTTCCAATCCTACCATCTTGAAATATTTTCTGGCAATCTTACATGCTTCTCCAATGTATTTCACATCTGACATATGCCGGCTCTCACCGGTAAGAATAAGGATTTCCTCCAATCCGCTTTTTGCGATGGCTGCCATCTCCTTCTCAATTCCCTCTGCATCAAGCTTTGCACGTCTGATTTTATTATGGCAGTTAAATCCGCAATAAATACAGTAATTCTCACAATAATTTGAAATATACAATGGTGTAAACAAATAAACGCTGTTTCCGAAATGTTTTCTTGTCTCAAGCATTGATTTCTCTGCCATCTCTTCCAAAAAAGGATCTGCCGCAGGGGACAGCAATGCTGCAAAATCCTCCGGCCCCCTGTCTTCTTTATCCAATGCACGTCTTACATCTGCTTCTGTATATCGCTCGTAATCATATTCCTTCATGGCTGAAATCACTTGATCCATCACTGTGGAATCCTCCAGAACTTCCATTCCCTCCATGTATTCCATATGATTGATACGTTCCTTTTTCATGTCCTTTAATATTTCTTCGTTCAAAATACTTTCATTCATTTCCTTTGGCATATCTGTTCCCCTCTTTTCTTTAGCTATTCAAAAATCCGGTCAGTGGTGAGGATGCACTTGCCTTATCAATCACTCTTCCCAATCCGGCAAGATACGCACTTCTTCCTGCTTCCACAGCCTTTCCAAATGCTTCTGCCATGGCAGGAATATCTCCCGCTGTTGCAATGGCTGTATTCGCCATCACGGCATCCACACCCATTTCCATAACCTCACATGCCTGTGAAGGTCTGCCGATACCTGCATCCACAATAATCGGAAGATCTATTTCCTCTACCAGAATACGGATAAATTCTTTGGTCGCCAATCCTTTGTTAGAGCCAATTGGTGCTGCCAGCGGCATAATAGAAGCAGCTCCGGCATTGACCAAATCCCTTGCAGCATTCAAATCCGGATACATATATGGCATTACGATGAATCCCTCTTTTGCAAGCATTTCGGTTGCCCGAATCGTTTCATAATTATCCGGTAACAGATATTTGCTATCATGAATGACCTCAATTTTAATAAAATCTCCGCATCCCACTTCTCTCGCCAGACGTGCAATCCGTACTGCTTCTTCCGCATTTCTCGCTCCGGAAGTATTCGGAAGAAGTGTGACTCCTTTCGGAATATAATCCAGAATATTTTCTCCCCCCTGGGTATTTGCTCTGCGTACTGCCAGGGTAATGATTTCTGCCCCTGCATTTTCCACCGCAGCTTTAATCAAATCCAAATTGTACTTTCCTGACCCCAGAATAAATCTGGATGAAAACTCATGTCCGCCAATTACTAATTTATCTTCTTTCATAAAAAAACCTTCTCTTTCTTTTATTATTTATCTAAAATCAACTGCAATACCTTATTTGCCTGATGCCCTGCACAAATACTGACCCTTGGTGCCATCAGCCCAACGTTCTGAGAATCCGTTACCCCATCGCCACATTGATAGAAATTTGAAAACAATTTTTTTGTGGTGATTTCATTCGCATCCCCATACCCTGCCATTCCCGAACCGGATATGACCTGAATATCCGGAAATGCAGCAAGAAGTCCATTTACTAACATCGCCTTCTGATCCGCCCGGTCAAATGCTTCACATACAATGCTCTCCTTCTGAAATAATTCTTTCAGATTGTCCTCTGTCACTTTCACCTGATTGGTGATGATATTCAAAAACGGATTAATTTCCAACAGTTTTTCTCTCATACATTCCGTCTTCGGTCTGCCAATATGGGAAACATAATATTCCTGGCGATTCAGATTACTGATATCCACCACATCAAAATCAATCAGATGCAATGTTCCTATGCAGCTTCTTGCCAGCATCACTGCAATATGAGAACCAAGACCTCCCAGTCCTGCCACCGCTACACGGGAATCCCTTAATTTATCATATACTTCTTCCCCGAACCGTTTATCACAAATTGCATGATATTCTTCTCTGGTCATCAGCCGCCTCCTACAAAATGTACGATTTCCAACGTATCTGCATCACTTAACATACAGGTTTCGTACTGTGCTTTTGGTACAATTTCACCATTTCGCTCTACCGCAATTCTGCCAGTCTGAAATCCATGTTTCTTCAAATATTCGCCAAGAGAACAATTCTCCTGTATACTTACGATTTCTCCATTTACTTTCATGAAAAATTTCCTCGCTTTCCGTATCATATAGTATACAAAAAAGGCCACACGAAGAACGCTACACCCGCGGTGGTGTACCCCTTCGTGTGACCTGCACACTCTGTTCTATATACTAGCAAAGGTCAGACAATTTGTCAAGCAGTTGTTGTTTCCTCTTCTGTGACAGTCTTTGTTGTTACATTAGCATTTTCTGTCATGTAATTCATAACATACTGTGGCATGACCGAAACATTCACCAGTTCTTCGCCATAAGCAGACTTTAATGTATCTGCATCCATGCTATAGGCTTCAGCCAGTTCATTTAATTCCTTCTGATATCCTTCATCTTCTTCACTCAGACCTGCGTCTTCTGCAATAGCAAAAATAACCATGGCACTCTTCGCATACATTTCGCCTTGTGATTTCTTGGTCTCTTCGTAATCTTCTTTTGTCATACTCTGTGCTTCCAGGAATTCATCCAATGTCTGTCCAAAATAGGATGCATAAGTATTTACATAATTTTCATACTGTGTTTCGCCATCTTCAATCAGAGATTTATAATACTTCTTTACAGTTGAATTTTCAATCACATCATCCAATGCTGTCTGAATCATATTCTGCTGTGCGGTTTCCTCTGCTGTCTTTTCCAGCTCCTGCTTTGTCTCTTCTTTATAATCTGCCAGTGTAGCATAATCTGTATTCGCTGCCAGCCATGCATCACTCAGTTCCGGAACTCTCTTAATGCTATGCACGGTTACTGTAAACACAACATCCTGACCCGCTAACTCTGTGCTTTGATAATTTTCCGGGAAAGTCAGGTTCAAATCTACTGTTTCCCCTTTCTTTACCCCAATCAGTCCATCTTCAAAACCATCAATAAATGAACCGGAACCAATTTCTAATTCATAATTTTCGGCAGTACCGCCCTCAAAGGCAACTCCATCCTTCTTGCCTACAAAATCAATGACTGCGATATCACCATCAGCAACCACTGCATCTGCTGTTTTTAAAAGCAAATGCGTCTCTTCCATGGCAGACTGAATATCTTCTTCTGTCACTTCTTCTACTTCTTTCGTCAGTTCAAGCCCTTTGTAATCGGCAAGCTCCACATAATCTAAAATATTTAAATCTCCTTTTGAGTCATCTACAACATCATCTCTTTCTGCTGTTGCATCTGTGGAGGTAGCTTCTTTCTCCTTATCATCTTTTGATCCACATCCGAACAGAGACAGCCCCATGCAGACACATAAGGTTGCTGCCAAAAATCTTTTCTTCATTTCCTTACATACCTCTTATTTTTAAATATTTCGTTCTTAATGAACTTCTCCCATTATAACATAACCAAACTTGCGCCGCAACGCAGAAATTATGATATTTTTATGTCCTGTTGCCTTTATATCACTTTATGTTTGTCCCATTTGTCTCCACGGAACCGGTGAATAAACAAGATGGAACGTATCGTCCAATCAACAAACATACCTATCCATACGGCCATTGGACCAAACCCAAAATATTGAATCAGGGCACGGCAAAGCGCCACTCTACAAAACCACATACTCAATGCAGAAACAATCATGCTATACTTCACATCCCCTGCTGCCCGCAATCCATATGCAGGGATAAAAGCTCCATTCCAAATCACCGGCTTAATGATGGTAATCCAACCAATCATATAAATACACATATCTGCACTTTCCGGTTCCATTCCTGCAATAACTGTTACCGGTCTTGCAATGATATAGACAACCAAACAGCTGAGAATCAAAGCAATCTCTGCGTAAATCATCAGTTTTTTGATATAATAGACTGCCTCATCCTTTCTTCCTGCTCCCATACATTGTCCCACAATGGTAGTCAAACCGATTCCAATTCCAATAGCTGCAATTCCATTTAAATTTTCTAAAATAGTAGTAATGGCCTGTGCCGCAATGGCTGTTGTTCCCAATGTTGAGACAGAAGACTGAATTGCCAGCTTTCCAAACTGAAACATTCCGTTCTCAATTCCCGAAGGAATCCCCACCGCCAGCACTTTCTTAATCAAATGAAAATCCGGTCTGATTTTGTGATACTGGGAAATCACGATAATCTGTTTTGGTTTTCTCAGAGAGTACATAATCACAACTGCGCAGAAGATTCTGGAGACCAAAGTAGATAATGCAGCTCCAAATACACCCCAGTGAAATACAAATATAAGCAATGCATTTCCTGCGATATTCATCAGATTGGAAATGACAGATATTGTCATCGGATATCTGGAATTTCTCTCGGCACGGAAAAATGCACCTCCCACATCAAACAATGCAATAAACGGGAAGGATAATGCTGTCACATAAAAGTAAGTCACAGACGCTTCCATCACATCTGCTTCCACTTGTCCAAATACCAACCGTAAAAGTGGATGACAAAAGGCGAGACAAAAGACTGTCATCAGGATAGATATGGCAGAAGTTGCAAGCAGAACCTGCCTTGCGGCACGATTACTTCCCTCCTTATCCTTTCTTCCCAGGTACTGGGAACAAACAATGGTTCCTCCTGTGGCAAGTGCCGTCAAAAGCTGAATCACCAGGACATTGATGGAATCCACCAGGGATACTGCTGAAATTGCGGCATCACCCACATTACTGACCATGACAGAATCCACCATACCCATCATGGAATTTAACAACTGCTCCACCATCAAAGGAATCAATAATTTCCGTAAATCCTTGTTGCTAAATAAATGTTTTTGCTCTACTTCCTGTTCCATGTTGCATCTTCTCTCTTCTGTTCTATATTATTTAGATTTTTCTATTAAGCGATTGGTAAACTCTGCAAACTGCTCCAGAGAAAGAACCTCTCCTCTGATTGTCTGCGCAAGCCCCATCTGCTCCAATACCTCTACAATCTGCTCTTTGGTAAAATATAACTCCGGAGCATTATGAATACTGTTCTGCAGTGTTTTTCTTCGCTGGTTAAATGCCGCTCTGATAATTGCAAACATCATTTTCTCATCCCTGACGTTTACCGGGCATTGGTCATGTCTGATCAGACGAATGACTGCAGAAGCCACATTTGGTCTTGGCATAAAACAATTTGGCGGTACATTGGCCACAATCTTCGGTACTGCATAATACTGTACCGCAAGGGTAAGAGCACCATAATCTTTTGTTCCCGGTGCTGCCTGCATCCGCTGTGCCACTTCCTTTTGTACCATAATCGTAATACTCTCAATCGGTACATGACTTTCGAACAATCCCATAATAATTGGGGTTGTAATGTAATACGGAAGATTTGCCACTACTTTAATGGGTTTTCCCCCGTTTTCTTCTTCCACAAGCTGATTGATATCCAGTTTTAGAATATCCTCATTGATAATCCGTACATTGTCATATTCTGACAGGGTGTCCTGTGTAAGAATAGGAATTAAATTCTTATCAATCTCTACAGCAATGACTTTTCCGGCATTTTCGCATAAATATTGCGTCATAGTTCCGATTCCTGGTCCTATTTCCAAAACCATATCATCCTTTGTAATTCCCGCCTCACGGATAATTTTCTCCAGTACATGAGTATCAATCAGAAAATTCTGACCAAACCTTTTCTGAAAAACGAAGTCATATTTCTGCAAAATCGCTATTGTATTCTGGGGTATCCCAAGTGTTGCCATAATGTTCTAATTTATCCTTTCTTCGTCCATACGATAAACTGCAGTTCCATTCTTCCATGTCTGACGCAGAATTTCCTCGTCGGACACATTCTTTCTTTCTGCCAGTGCCCGCACTACATAAACCAGATTCCCGGAATTATTTCTTTTTCCTCTGTTTGGTTCCGGTGCCATATACGGACAATCTGTCTCAATCACAATTCGGTCCAATGGCACATAATCTGCCACTTCTTTTAACTTTCTGGCATTTTTGAAGGTAAGAACTCCTCCGATTCCAATATAAAATCCCATGTTCAGATATTCTCTGGCTATCTCTTTTCCATAAGAAAAACAATGAACAATACCACCCAGCTTTTCTGCGCCACATTGTTTCATGATATCCAGTGTTTCTGCAGCTGCGTCTCTGGAATGAATGATTACCGGTTTTTTGCATTTTTCTGCCAGTGCCAGTTGTCTTTCAAAATGTTTTCTCTGAATGTGTCTCTCCGGATTATCTTCATAATGGTAATCTAACCCGATTTCACCCAAAGCCACTATCTTGTCCTCCATCAGACAGGTTTCCAAGTTGAGGTACTGCTCTTCCTCCTCCAGTTCCATCACATGCTCCGGATGGACTCCTGCTGCCCCGTAGATAAAATCAAATTTCTTTGTCAGTTCTATGGTCTTATATGTGGTGTTCAGGGAAGAGCCCACATTAACCACTCTTCCCACACCAGCTTTCTGTATCTGTTCTAAAATTTGTTCTCTGTCACTATCAAATGCCTCATCCTCATAATGGGCATGAGTATCAAAAATATTCATTAACAAATCTCACTTCCTGCAATCATATCTCTATCCAGCGTGAGTACTGACAGATTACCATCATCATCTCCTGCTGCCAGAATCATACCCTGAGATTCTACACCGCAAAGTTTTACCGGCTTTAAGTTTGTGATAACTGCCACTTTCTTTCCAACCATTTCCTCCGGTTTGTAGTACTGGGCAATTCCTGACACAATCTGACGTACCTCTTCCCCAATACGAATCTGGGATACCAGAAGCTTCTTGGACTTCTTCACCGGTTCACAATGAAGAATTTCACCCACACGAATCTGAACCTTATCGAAATCGTCAATAGAAATTTCCTCTTTTATTTCTACCTCAGGATACTTCACTTCCGGTTCACCCTTCTGTTTCTTCTGGATTTCTTCCACTTTCGCCATGGTTTCTTCCATATCAAGTCTTGCGAAAAGAATTTCCGGCTTATCCGTTACTTTTGTTCCGCTGACATATTTTCCAAACTTATCCAATTCGTCAAAAGATCTCTTTTCTGCATGAATCTGTGTAAGAATCCGCTCAGATGTTTCCGGCATAAACGGCTCTAAGAGACAAGCACCAATGGCAATACTTTCCACCAAATTATAAAGTACAGTCTCAAGGCGAGGCTTATCTTCTTCCTTCTTTGCCAGTGCCCAAGGCATTGTCTCATCAATATATTTGTTACATCTCTTAAAGAGATTAAAGATTTCCGTCATGGCATCTGCCACACGAAGTTTGTCCATCTTCTCTCTTACTTTTCCAATGGTCTGCGTCACAACAGCCTTCAGGTCTGCATCCACTTCCTGCTCAACCCCACTGTTCTTCACCACACCGTCAAAATACTTATTTGACATGGAAATCGTTCTGTTTACCAAATTTCCAAGTGTATTTGCAAGTTCAGAATTCAAACGCTCTACCAGAAGTTCCCATGTTATCACACCATCATTTTCAAATGGCATCTCATGAAGTACAAAATAGCGCACTGCATCCACGCCGAATAAATCAGCCATATCGTCCGCATAGATTACATTTCCCTTAGACTTACTCATCTTTCCATCGCCCTGCAATAACCATGGATGTCCAAATACCTGTTTCGGCAACGGCAAATCCAGAGCCATCAGCATAATCGGCCAGTAAATCGTATGGAATCTTAAAATATCCTTTCCAATCAGATGCAAATCTGCCGGCCAGTATTTCTCAAACATAGCATCGTTGTTTCCTTCACAATCATATCCCAGTCCGGTAATATAGTTGGTCAACGCATCAATCCATACATACACCACATGCTTTGGATCAAAATCCACCGGAATACCCCAACGGAAAGAAGTACGTGATACACAGAGATCCTGCAAACCAGCTTTTAAGAAATTATTCATCATTTCATTTTTTCTGGATTCCGGCTGAATAAATTCCGGATGCTCTTCAATATATTGAATCAGTCTGTCCGCATATTTACTCATCTTAAAGAAATACGCCTCTTCTTTTGCCGGCTGTACCTCTCTTCCACAATCCGGACACTTGCCATCCACCAGCTGGGATTGTGTAAAGAAAGATTCGCAAGGAGTACAGTACATACCTTCATAATGACCTTTGTAAATGTCACCTTTATCATATAACTTCTTAAAAATTTTCTGTACCTGCTTCTCATGATCTTTATCTGTCGTACGGATAAATTTATCATAAGAAGTATTCATCAGATCCCAAATTCTCTTAATTTCACCGGATACCTGATCCACGAACTGTTGCGGAGTAATTCCCGCTTCTTCTGCCTTTAACTCAATCTTCTGTCCATGTTCATCTGTTCCGGTCTGAAAACGCACGTCATATCCTTCCAGACGCTTGAATCTTGCAATGCTGTCTGCAAGAACAATCTCGTAAGTGTTACCAATATGTGGTTTCCCTGATGTATATGCAATGGCTGTTGTAATATAATATGGTTTCTTTTCCATCTTCTATGTCTCCTATCTGTTTCATTATAATAATGTAAAATATTCCATCTTTATAATATAACAGTTTTTTCCCCTTTCTACAAGTATTTTTAATGTGTTCCAATAATCTGACTTTCATTCTTTATCAATTCTTTCGTAGAAAAAATCAGGATATCTCCACATTTCAAAGGAATATTTGCGTATTGATCCACAGAGAATCCCTCTCTTTTCCACATATTGCAGTATCCCCGTGGTTCATTCGCCGCATTTTCATAAGATAAACAACGTTCCCCCTGAGCCAGTCCATAAATATCCAGATTTAGAACCACATTTTCATCCCGAAACAAATACTCACTCTTCATATGAATATCCGATATGTCCCTGCCTTTTTCTACAATGACCAAATGTTTACCGATATTAAATGTGGCAGTATAATGGTATATCCCCGGTTGTATCTCCCTTTTTTCTTCCTGACCGGGAACAAAACGTTCCGGCATCTTCACCAGGTTGTCTTTCGTAAAATTTTCATCTTCAGCCAGATAAACATCTACCGGAATTCTCTGATAATCTCCTTCTTCTGTTTGCTTCAAAACCGCATAAGAAGCATTGATTTCAATCTGGTCTTCCCGTTCCTCTCCTATGCCGTAAGCATATATTCCAAGTTTATAAAAATCATCTTCTATCTTCTTTAGAGAAATTTCCGCCGGCATACTTCCTCCCAATATTTCCAATGGTTCAGGATAAACAGCCCTTGTTCCTGTCTGATAACGCAATCCTGCACAATCCAGGGTAAGGCCAAAGATCTTGCCAATCACACGAACCTTACAAGTATTGACAACACAATATTTACTAATGTCAAGATTAGCCCCTGTCTGACTCACACTCTGTAAATCAATGCCTGACGGACAATTCTTTGCAATCACCCTGCACATCACCTCATATTCTCCTTTTTTCACACCAGTATCCAGACGAAATGCACTATTCGTGTTCCGAAGCTTAATCCATGTATCCTTCGCATAACTGTCCTTTCCATATTTTACGGAAAATGGAAATTTCACATAATATTCCCCTGCAAATTTCTGATAGTTCTTTTCCCCATATCCCGGAATATCAAGATGCTTTCCAAGACAGGATATTCGTACTACAAATTTTTCTCCCAGTACTATATCTTCATTATATGGAGTGATACTCTGATTAGAAGTTCTCTCCCCTATAACCGAGCATCGGACGGCAATGGGCGTATGTACTACAATCTGATTTGTCTTTGCATAAAAGGTCCTCTTCTCCCCATTGTCTGCCGTGTAAATCATGGTTGCACTTCCCTGATATTGAGTAGAATTTTGTGTGTTATCCGGTATTGTTACCCCTTGCCGGTATACGGTTTGTCTGGGAATATTCTGATAAGGCTGAAATCCGGCTGCTGTGCCTGACATTTGTCTATTCGAAATTAATTCCTGCCCCTCTATCTTCAAACTGTCACTCCAGACGGTTACCTGAGGTACCAGTTTTTCTGCAAGAAACATCTGATCTGTATCCGGTATATCAGGTCTCTGTCCATTTACACTCACTACCGGTATCACTCCTCCGGAACCTGAGATTCCACCACTTATACTGATATGTCTTCCCGTGCTTCCATATGAAATTCTGGAAATATTTCCCGATTTTGAAAATCCTGAAAAGTTCACCGGAGAAAAACATGCCTTGTCCACATTGATATTGGCCAGAGAAAAGCTTCTAACCTTCCCCACTGCCACGTATGTATATCCCCTGTTTACATAATACCATCGCTCCACTCTCTGATTTTCTTGGTGATATATGCCTTTTGTATCCGTCCATTTCAACTGATAAATGGTTACAATCTGCACCGGAATCCGAATCTGTCCGGAAATTTTTTGATACTCTGCTTCATAGCAAAATTTCTCTGTGCTTCCCTCCACATATAAATCAGAACCGGATGGAATCCCTGCAGACACGTCATAAACTTCCTTCTCTTTTGTTCCCGATGCCACCCGAAAACTGCCGAAAGGCTTACTTTGAAACATAAATGTATCCGATACTTCTTTATCAAAAACCAGAGAATATCTGGGACTAACATAAGGATATTTCACTTTCAGGCCAAAATAGGCTGCAAGTTTATCTCCATCTGCCCAATTTCTTGCATTTCGAATCCCCTGATAAGTGTGATAGACCTCTCCATAAACCATTCCGTTTTGATATATTCCACCCTGAGGTATTCCATTTTCTTTCACTGTAAGCAAGCTGTCTATGTATACATATCCGCCATATTTCTCCAACTGACTTTTCCACGTTCCGGATGCATTTCCTATTCTCTCTAAGATGGTATCTCCATCTATCACAAACACACTGTAAATATAAGCCGGATTTGCCGGATCTGTTATTTCATACAGATATCCTGATTTAGGAATATTCACTGTGTATTGACCGCCTGCACCGATTTCATCATCATATCGTTTCAATACCCAACCAATGGTATAATACCGGATTCCTGAAGTTGCTTTCCTGTCATAGGTTGAAAACACCAAATCTCCCGAATCATTAAAATAGAGTTCTTCTGCCTGGGCACATATGTCTGCTGTACAAATTCCCCCTGTCATGACAAAAAACAGTATTACCAGTTTCATCCATATTTCTTTTAATTTCACAAGAGCTCCTTTCTCTCTCCCGCAGCTCTCTTATTTCAAATATATTATCATATTTTCTTTTTTATTTCAATTCTTTTTCAAATTTATTTTTATATTATTTAAAAAGATAATTGTTTATTTTTATTACATTTTTGGTATGATATATGTATATCAAATACGTCCGTTATCATCCGGACAGAAAAGAGGTACCATGAAAAATATTACGATGAAAAAATGTATCACTGCATGTCTTTCTGTTCTTCTGATTTTTTCTCTGTTTTTCTCTGTCGGATGCTCCCGGAAGGAATCCGAAGAAAACAATCAGAATTCCTCCTATGAAGATGAATCCGAAACAGAATCCTCCGCAGAAATTGATGTTGCCACGTCTGAACCATTGTTTGATTTCTCTCTATACGACAGCAACATTACCTATACTTCCGAAGACCTTGAGGTACAAAAGGAATTTGAAGCATATTTAACGGAAATTTTTTCCGCACTGTATGCCCAGAATACCATCTCCTTCAATTTTTTAATTGAGAACCCGGAAACATACGGCATTACCAGACTTCCATCCACATGGCCAAAATCCGATTCTAACCAGTTAACGGAACTGTTTGACATGGAAACAAAATGGCTGGATAAACTGGAGGATTTTACTTATACGTCTCTGACTTATGAACAGCAAATCATCTATGATTCCATCAAAAATTCTTTTGAAGATGATCTCAAATATCAGGATACCGTTGTTTTCCTTTCGTCTTTTGGAGCAAACGGACTTTCCTCACAGCTTCCTATTATTTTTACGGAATATAGCTTCCGTACCAAAGAAGATATCGAGGAATATCTGGGACTTTTGGAGACTTTAAAAGATTACATCAGCAGTGAGTTGGAATTGGAACATGAAAGAATGAATGGCGGTCATGCTCTTTCCGGATATACTTATGAGATGGTCATCGACCAGTGTCAGGCATTTCTTGATCAGGGCGAAAACTATCTTGTAGATATTTTTACCGGAAAACTGGATGAATTTGGAACACTTACCGCTGAAGAGCGTGCTGCCTATGAGAAACGAAACAAAGACGCCATTACAAACTCTGTTCTTCCGGCCTATCATCTGATGATAGACACTCTGACCAGCTACCAGCAGGAAAAAGAGTATAACGAAGGACTTGCCACCATAGATGGCGGAAAAGAGTATTATGAATATTTATTGAAATCCAATGTCGGAACCAGCAAAACACCGGAAGAATTAATTACCTTGATAGAAGAAAAATTAACCGGATATCAGACAGAACTGACCACTCTTCTTGCTTTTCATCCTGATATCTATGATGTTTTAATGGAACCGGAATATGGCTATACACAACCGGATGAAATCATCAACCACTGTATTGAAGAATTAACAAAAGATTTTCCTGCTCCTGTATGCACAAATTATACGCTGAATGAAACAGACGACGCCCTTTCTGATGAACTTGTAACGGCATTTTATATTTTGTCACCTATCGACAATTTTAAAAACAACATTATTTATATCAATCCGGACCATGTGGAAGAAGGAAATAGTTTGTTCCCAACTCTGGCCCATGAGGGATTACCGGGACATATGTATCAGCATAATTACTTTTATAATCTGAATCCTCACTATTTCCGCAGTGCCTTAAATATGACAGGATATAGCGAAGGTTGGGCAACGTATGTTGAAATGTACAGCTATAACTGGACCGGTCTGGATTCCAGTTCAGCAAAGGCACTGAAAATAAATTCCTTATATTCTGAGGCACTAAGCTGTAGAATTGATCTGGGTGTGAACTATGAGGGCTGGACATTGGAGGATACTGTGGATTACTTTGCAGAACTTGGTATCACAGACGAAGAAACAGCAACCATTTTCTATGACACGGTTGTCAGTGCACCTTGTATGTACTGTCCTTACTATATCGGATATCTGGAAATGGAAGAATTAAAAGAACACGCAGAAAGCACCCTTGGTTCTTCTTTCTGCATAAAAGATTTTCACAAATTCTACCTTGAAATCGGTCCTACCTATTTTGATATTATAGAAGACCGCATGGAGACCTGGATGGAGACATTAAAAAACGGCGGGAACTAACCGCCGTTTTCCAGTTCTTTATCCTATTGCATTCTGACCAGCCTGCTCAAGTCTCTCTACAACCTCATTGAACTCCTGCAAAATATCCTTAATGGATTTATTCACCTGACTTGAGTTCACGGCAAGATTTCCCACCTCATTGGCAACTACAGAGAATCCTCTGCCGGTTTCTCCTGCTCTGGCTGCTTCAATCGAAGCATTCAATGCAAGAATCCTCTGTTTGCTCTCAATCTTATCCAATGCCTTTGTCTTGTCGTTAATATGCTTTAACAGTTCATACATCTGATGAAAATTATCTGTCAGATATTCAAAACTCTCTTGTCTCTTTGTATGTCCATACTGATCGTTCACGAACATATTCACAAGTGTATCCAATAAATTTACAAAATCCTGGACTGCTTCTTCCGACACGGTTTCCAATATCTGTGTGGCTGTAACTTTTCCAATCACCGTACCTTGAACCTTAATATCAAAAGAAAATTCTCTTAATCCTGTTTGTTCTTTTTCTTTCATCAGCTTCTCACCATCACTGTCCCACGCTACTACAGACATTCCTGTGGCTTTACACCAATTCTCAATGATGTCCTGAAGCCCCTTCAAATCACAAAAATCTCTGATTTTCATATCACACATCTCCTAAATCTTATATAATATCTTTATTATATCAATTCTATCAGGATTAACAAGTCTTTTTTATGAATTTTGCACAATTTTTTTCATATTTTCCCGGATTATACATATAATTTATCAATTCAAAATAGGAAAAAAGCCATGCATATCATTCTGTATTTATCTCAAATTATGATTCCTCTTACTGCCGCCTATATCATAGGCTATGGTCTATCCGGCAAATGTAACGTCTTTGAGGACTTTACCAATGGAGCAAAAGATGGCGTCCAAACAGCTTTTCATCTGTTACCGACTCTCATTGGACTCCTGGTGGGTACCAGTGTTCTTCGTGCTTCGGGACTTTTGGATTTTCTTTGCAATGGAATCGGAAAACTAATGGCATTTCTTGGCATGGAATTTTTCCCGGAAGAACTGCTGCCCATCTCCCTCATCAAATTAATTTCCGCCTCAGCTTCCAACGGGCTGCTTTTTGACATTTTTAAAGAATATGGTACCGATTCCTTTCTTGGACTGGCGGCCTCCATTATGATGAGCTGCTCAGAAACCATGCTGTACTGTTTAAGTATTTATTATGGTTCCGTACATATAACAAAAACCCGGTGGACTATACCGGGTTGTCTCGTTGCCATATTATCGGGCATCATAGCAAGCCTGGTTCTTGCAAGCCTGCTTTCTGCTGCCCTGTAACATATCATTCCTACGCTTCCATCTCTTCCATGCCTTTGACATAATTGATGAACTGCTGCGCTGTTCTTCCTGAAATACCTCCGTGGCTAAGTTCCCACTTATTTGCTTCTGCCCGCAGATTGTCCTCAGACATCTTGATTCCTGCCTTCTTCGCCAGTTCCACCACAATATGGAAATATTCTTTCTGTGTTGGCTTAGAATAACTGATTGTCACACCAAACCGGTTCACCAGTGATAATTTTTCTTCAATGGTATCGGAACGGTGAATACCATTGTCTGTCTCCACGTCATCTCTGTCTTTCCATGTCTCTTTAATCAAATGTCTGCGGTTTGAGGTGGCATAAATTAAAACATTTTCAGGTTTCGTCTCCACGCCACCCTCAATGACAGCCTTTAAAAATTTATATTCAATCTCAAACTCTTCGAAAGATAAATCATCCATGTATATAATAAACCGGTAATTACGATTCTTAATCTCAGAGATGACGGTGGATAAATCCTTAAACTGATGTTTATATATCTCAATCATACGCAGTCCATCGTCATAAAACTGATTCACAATAGCCTTGATGCTGGTTGATTTACCGGTACCGGAATCACCGAACAACAATACATTGTTTGCCTTCTTTCCTTCTACGAAAGCTCTTGTATTGTCTACCAGTTTCTTCTTCTGAATTTCATAACCAATCAGGTCATCCAGCATTACTTTATCCATATTATTGATTGGAATGAATTCTACTCCATCTTCCAGCGATTTAATCCGGAATGCCTTATTCAGTCCAAACATTCCAACTCCATATGCCTTATAAAAATCTGTCACATAACCGAAAAATTCATCTGCATTCTGTGCCGTTTCCAGTTGATCACTTAATTTTCTGACCTTCTCACTGACATTACGATTATACATCAGCTCCGGTTTCTGAATCGCCTTATAATTCGAAATTCTGGAAAAACAGTCGATTCCCAGTGCCTGTTCAATCCATGAAAAATCATAGTGAAACAGGTACATATATTCCTGAAAATCTTTCTTTACCAGTTCGTTAATACTTCCTTCACTGGCTCCCACCTTCTCACAGGTGATGCTAAATGGATTTTCATCTGTAATTAACAGAAATGTCAGGTAATTGTGCCATAAATTTTTATCAAATGCGTAATCTGTTGCTACCACAAGCAGTCTCTTAATCTGTTTGTAAATTCTGGTCACAAGAACATCCCTGGACTGTGTTCCCTCCCGCAGATTAGTACAGATATCGCTTAATTCCATTAAAATACTGTCTTTTGGCATATCGCCATACATTAACATCTTTGATGTGATATGATCCATGATGATTCCTTCTTTCTCGTGTAAACGTGTTTTGGTTTTTCATATTTTAGCACTATTTTTTCAAATACGCAACACTCTGAAGGGCAAGATTAAAATTCCACCACTACCTTAAACACATCCCCATCCACTTCTACCGTCATGGAACCACCGGAGACTTCGATAAAACTTTTGGCGATGGACAATCCCAGTCCATTTCCTTCTGTGGTTCTGGATTCATCACCACGGACAAACCGCTCTACAATATCTTCACCAGAAAAATCCATTTCATAACTGGCAATATTTTTAATCACAAGCCTTAATTTTTCCTGCTCCACACCGGAATTCAGATAAATTCTTGTTCCCTCCATGGAATATTTCAGTGCATTATCAATGAGATTCTGCAATGCCCGGTACAACTTTCGCCCATCTCCCTTAATAAAATAAGTATCCGGTTGTATATCTGCTTTGATTATTTTTCCTGATCTTGCAATCACATCATCCATATCTGCAAGCACCTGATGAATCAACATAATTCCATCAATGGTTTCAATCTGTACATCCTGTCCGCTGTTTGCCTTTGCCAATTCAAAGACATCTGCCACAATATTTTTCAACTTATCCGCTTTGTCTTCCAGAATCTTCACATAATCTTTTGCCGTTTCTGACATTGCCTCTTCTTTTAATAAATTTACATAGCTGATAATGGAAGTCAATGGGGTCTTCAAATCATGGGATACATTGGTAATTAGCTCTACCTTCATTTTTTCAGAAGAAATCCTTTTTTCCACAGCCTCCTCCATACCATTTGACAAGCCATTTAATTTCATTTTCACATCATATAAAGGATCCTTTTCCTCCACATCCCATACTACATATTCACCATGAGACATCTCATCAATCTGTCGGTAAACCTCATTCATCGCCTTTAACAGTTTCATCTCCCAGGCAGCATACAATAGACACAAAACAAAATACACAGCAAGAGCAAACAGGAGGAACCCAGGCATAAAATTGTATGCCAATACCATCCATGTGAGATAGATCATTGAAAATATCAAGAAGGCAATTCTGCGAATCCATAATTTCCTTGAGATAGAAAAATCTTCATAATGACTTTTCTTTAACAGTAATCGGAATATATTTCTAATCTTTCTGCATATCCATTTGATACACTTCACAAACAGAGAATCTGCGAAGAATCTCCTTTCCTTTATCTTCAAAATACACTCTCTGAGACATGCATACAGAATCAGCATCGCTGCCCCAGCTCCGATGGTCAGTAGAATTTTAATGTTCTTGTTATACCAGTAAAAATGATCCATCACATAGCACAGACTTAGCGTCGCTGCCAAAATATCTGCTCCGATAACAATCAGTGGGATTTCTGTGAAAATCTGTTTCTTCCGTCTCATGCCTGCCCTTGTGCGAACTGATACCAAAGCTGCTATAAACAGGAAAATCACCGATATTCCCAAGGATAAAAGAATATGAACCGGATTATAATCAGAAAGTGTCTGCTGTATTTCCATTGCACTTTCGTAATAATCAACCATTTCATTATAATAGGCTACATCCATCCATATACAAACTCTGATATCAGAAAAAGTATGTACGGATTTTAATTTTTCAATGTGGTCTTTCAATAGCTTTAATTCGTCTTCATTCTGATACAGCCGGGTCGATTCATCTCCATACTTGATATACGCATCTTCTCCATCATAAAAAAATGCAGGTCCTTTATCCAGAAAGAACGCCTGTCTGTTCCCCATATCTTCCATCATAGATTCTTCTTCATAGTAATCTATCCCATCATAATTTATCTTCTCATAATACCCGTCGTCGATAATGACCATCATATTATAAAGCGCTTCCTCATAACCAGCTCCTGACAGCACACTATCCTGATAAGTTTCTGACTGCTTTTCTTTTTCAGTTTGATAAACAACAGAAACCATATCTTCTGCTGCCCGTAACATATTCTGTTCTATCTCATGCGGTTCCAGAAAAGTTTCATCCGTCTCACAAAGCCTTTTTATCAGATAATCGCTTCCCCGATATACCCCGTAACATGCAGTGATTAACATAACTCCCACAAACAACATAGACAAAAACACCCTGAAATAATGCATGCCACTCCCCTGTTTCTTTGGTGTTTCTACATAATTATCCATCTCTATCTCCGCCTTCCTTTCTTATTTGTTGTCAATCTTATATCCCAGTCCCCATACCACCTTGACATAGCGAGGCTCTTTGGGATTGATTTCTATCTTTTCCCTGATATGCCTGATATGTACCATGACCGTATTTTCCATGGCATATCCATCTTCTTCCCACACCAACTGATAAATCTGCTGAGCTGAAAAAATTCTCCCCGGATGAGTCATCAAAAGTTTCAGAATTTTATACTCTGTGGCTGTCAGCCGCACCTCTTCACCATCCACCATCACCCTTTTCAAGTTCTGATTGAGTTCCAGTCCTCCTATAACGATGTTACTTTCCCTCTCCACTTCGCTGCCTATTGCTCCCAATCTCATATATCGTCTGAGATTTGCTTTCACCCTTGCCACCAGCTCCATGGGATTATAGGGTTTTGCAATATAATCATCGGCTCCTATGGATAGTCCAAGAACTTTATCCGTATCCTCAGACTTCGCAGAAAGAACGATAATTGGAATATTATTTTTCTCTCTGATTTTCATAATCGCTGACAACCCATCCAGCTTTGGCATCATAATATCAATCAGAATCAGATGCACTTGATTTGTCACCAATTTATCCAGTGCATCCAGACCATCATATGCCTTAATGATTTCATATCCCTCTTTTTCCAATAACAATGCGATGGCATCCACGATTTCCCTGTTATCATCCACTACTAAAATTCTCGCATCTAATTCATTCATCTCAACTCTCCACTTCTTATCCATTTCTATCCTAATACATTTGTTATCCTACCACACATTCCTTAAAAAGGTTATAGAAATTTCTTAAAATTGTCTTAAGATTGATTTTTAAAGAATCGCTTGTTTTCAAAGCTTTTCTTTTTTATTTGTTCCTAATTTGTCACTAATTAAATTCTGCAGTGCCTTTACCATTGGGTATCCTCCTTTCTTGCGACGTTGCAAGAATTTCGAACATAAAAATACCACCGTTTTAATATTCGGTGGTATTTTTTCTTGCCTCGACTTCTGTTTTCATTCTTCTTACAATTTCCTGAGCTTGTTTATGAAATGCAGTCATTTCCTCAGTTGTATACTGTTTTGGATGGGTAAACCTATATTTTTCCTCCTCTGACATCTTCTTTTTCTCTTCTTCTGTGAAGTGTATCATGCTGAGTTCCATTCTGAGTTTACGCCCTTCCTCGCTGGAAAGTTCATTTTCTCTCTTTTTTTGTTCTTCTTCGGGCAATAAAAGCCATTCCCTTGCTGTCAGCATTTTTCACACCTCCTCAAGTAATGTAAAATATTTTCCATATTGTATATTCCTTCTTTTGTCATAGATAAGTACTGTCCAGGAATATATTCACCACCTACTATCAAACGATTTAAATTCATCTAAATTAATTATCCACTCTTTTCAATGTTTGTCAATCTCTCTTTTCTTCTTGTAGAAGAACTTCTGTTTCAACCTCATGTTCGATTACATCTTCTGCATTTTCAGCAACAAAATAAAGTCTTAAGATTCTTCATGAAAACGCCTTGTCAAGTGAATGATTCTATGGTATATAAGAAGAATACTATAGGAAGGAGACTTTTCATGGAAGGCATACAAAGACGTTCAAAAATCATCTCATATTTATCTTCAGCAGCACAGCCTGTATCCGGAACAGAACTGGCATCCCGATTTGGTGTGAGCAGGCAGGTCATTGTTCAGGACATCGCTTTACTTCGTGCCACAAACAAAAACATACTCAGCACCAATAAAGGCTATATCCTATATCATCCGGAAATAAATTCCACAAAAGCAAAAAGAATTTTTCCGGTTTTCCACAATTCCGATGAAATTCGGGATGAGTTATACACAATTATAGATTCCGGTGGTAAAGTTCTGGATGTTGTTGTGGAACATGATGTTTACGGACAAATTACACTTGACCTGATTCTAAAAAACAGAAACGATGTAGATGAGTTTATGGAAAAAATAGAACACAGTACTTCCCAGCCACTGCATGTACTCACAGGAGGACTCCACTATCATTCGGTAGAAGCAGAAAACGAAGACATCTTAAATAAAATTGAAAAACAATTAGAAGAAAAGGGATTTTTAAAAAAATAATACTTGCAATCTTCTTTCCCTTGTGTTAAACTACACCCCATATGACAAGACAGTTGTCTTTACAGTCAACTTGTCATATGGGATTTTTAATTTATTGATAGAAAAGAGGATATATTATGGAACAGGTAAAAGCTTTTCTTAAGAAAAAAGATATTGAAATATCTGCCAAAAGATACGGTATTGATGCGTTAGGTGCCATGGCACAAGGATTGTTTGCCTCTCTGTTAATCGGCACCATCATCACCACCATCGGTGAACAGGCCGGACTCAAAGTTCTGGTAGAAATTGGCGACTATGCCAAAGCAGCCACAGGTCCTGCTATGGCAATCGCCATCGGATATGCTCTGCACTGTCCACCATTGGTATTGTTTTCTCTTGCCGCAGTTGGAACTGCCACCAATACCTTAGGCGGTGCCGGAGGACCTCTGGCGGTTCTGATTATCACCATATTTGCCGCAGAATTTGGCAAAATCGTTTCCAAAGAAACAAAGATTGATATTATTGTTACTCCACTTGTGACCATCCTTTCAGGCATTCTTCTTGCCATATGGTGGGCACCTGCCATCGGCAAAGCCGCAAGTGCTGTAGGGAATGCCATCATGTGGGCCACAGAGCTCCAGCCATTTTTCATGGGAATCATCGTGTCTGTCATCGTAGGAATCGCACTGACACTTCCAATCAGCAGTGCTGCCATCTGTGCAGCTTTAAGCCTGACAGGTCTTGCCGGCGGTGCAGCCCTTGCCGGATGCTGTGCTAATATGGTTGGTTTTGCAGTGCTGTCCTTCCGTGAAAATAAATGGGGCGGTCTTTTTGCCCAGGGAATTGGAACCAGTATGCTTCAGATGGGAAATATTGTGAAAAATCCCCGCATCTGGCTTCCTGCCATTCTTTCCTCCGCAGTCATCGGACCGATTTCCACCTGTATTTTTAAACTGGAAATGAATGGTGCTGCTGTTGCTTCCGGAATGGGTACCTGCGGACTTGTGGGACAAATTGGGGTCTATACCGGATGGGTAAATGATGTTGCTTCCGGTGCAAAAGCAGCAATCACTGCATTTGACTGGATTGGTCTGATTCTCATCTGCTTTATTCTTCCCGGAGTTTTAACCTGGCTCTTCGGCTTGTTTTTCCGTAAGATTGGATGGATCAAAGAAAACGATTTAAAATTGGATTTGTAATAACAGGAAAGAAAGCCGCTTCCAATGTTCTTGTTGCGGCTTTCTTTTATCATTCCAAATACGATATCTATTGTTTGAAAATATCTCCCAAAATTTCCACGATATCATCAACAGGAATTTTCATCTTATTTTGCATCACGACTACACGCTGATATGGATCAATTCTTTTTACAACACCGATTTCCGTGACATATTTTCCACCTGATTTTTTTTCATCCGCCAGAAAATAAGTAATAGCGATTTCCGGCTGTTTATCGATATCATCCTGAATCAAATTTAATTTGGCACTCAGTACAGACTTTGTTTCCTCAGAAAGTTCTATCTTTTGATCGGTCAGTCTTGCTGTTTCTTTTACTGCATCCTCATATCCGGTCAAAGCAGAAAAAGGAGAAAACTGTGCCGCACGATCATGAATCGACATATGCGGTCGTGTCTTTGATTGGTGATGGGGCAAATGAATGATATCCTCATAGCGATTTGTCTCTTTTTCTTCGAACATTTCCGACTCCTCCTTTCTCCTCTTATAACTTCTCGGAATCTTCAGCCCTGATTTTATAAGGCTTTCAGACCCCTATCTCAAAAAATCACCCACTTTTTTCAAAAAACGCTTGACAAATCGCTCAAAATTTGCGGCGAAGCCGATTGATTA
>CALWLV010000114.1 GCA_944381595.1 uncultured Roseburia sp. | reverse complement strand
TTCCGGCGGGGCTTATTAAAGTGCCTCTACTCTCGGTACTGCCACTCTGAATTTCTCAAAAAATCGGCAGATTGGTACTTTGGGTAGACATATCTATTTTTTTAGTGCAGTTTGCGGAAACTCAAGTAAAAATTTTTTTAATTTCAGTCTATTTGATTTTTTCCAAACTTTCCATGGACAGAATTTTATTAATATGAAAGACAAACAGAAAGATTGCCGTTGCTGCGGATAAGAAATCTGAAATCGGTTCTGCAATATACACTCCATTGACACCCATAAAATGGGGAAGTATGATTGCAAGGGGTACCAGAAGAATTACTTTCCGCAACATTGCGATGAACAGGGATATTTTCGCCTGTCCCAAAGCAAGGAAGGTAGGCTGAATGGCCATCTGTACCCCAAAGAGCAACATTCCGCACATAAAGAGGGGCATCTTGTCACAGACAATCTGTATGACAGTTTCGTCTTTGGCAAACAGATGGGCAAATGCTGCCGGAAAAATAATAATCAGTAAGGTAGTTACAAAGGAAAATCCCCCACAAACTCCTATCATCCTGCGATAGGTCTGCCGCACCCGCTTAAAATTACCAGCACCAAAGTTAAAACTGATAATCGGTTGAACCCCCTGGGTAAATCCGGAAATCGGTGCTGACATCAGCTGCATGATACTCTGCATAATAGTCAGGGAACCTACATAATTATCTCCTCCATACGTCTGTAAACCACGATTCATAACAATGGAAACCAAACTTTCGGTGGCACGCATGACAAATGGTGAAATTCCCAGTTCACAGATTTGTTTGATAATCTTCCAGTTTGGTTTTAAATGTGCTCTGCGAATACGGAGTACTGCTTTTGAGCCGGTAAGATATGCTACCACCCAGATTGCCGATACCGTCTGTGAAATGACAGTGGCTACAGCTGCTCCTTTTACTCCCATATGGAAAACAAAGATAAAGATTGGGTCCAGGATAATATTTAAGACTGCGCCGATGAGTACGGACAACATTGCCGTTTTGGAATCTCCCTGAGCGATAATATATGTATTTAATCCCAATGCCAGTTCTACGCTAATGGTTCCCAGCAAGTACCATGACAGATAGGTGGAGGCATAGCCGATGGTTGCATCACTGGCTCCAAAGGCATACAACAACGGCTTCTGCCAGATATAAAATACCAGCATTAAAAGAACTGTAAATATCACTAACAGTGTTGTTCCATTTCCCAATATTTTCTCTGCATGCTCCTTATCTCCTTTTCCATACCAAATGGAGGAAAGAGGAGCTCCACCCATTCCTACAAAAGCGGAAAAGGCTGAAATAAATGTGATAATCGGCAATGCAATCCCTACTCCGGTCAGGGCAGATGCTCCCACTCCCGAAATATGACCAATATAAATTCTGTCTACCACATTGTATAAAATATTAATGATCTGTGCCACTATGGTCGGCACAGCCATAGAAAAAATAAGCCGGTTGAGATTTCCCTCCACCAGCTTTTGATTCTTTTCTGTTGCCATTATGATTCCTTCTCTCTTTCATTTTTTTCACTCATTTTGTTCTCTTCCCGGATTTCCCAGTGAATCAAAAAGGTAAGGGCAGCCCTCAGAAAAATGATTCCTGCCACCGTTGCAATTTCTCTCCAATCCCTGACAACCACGGTTTTTAAAATTTCACTGCCAAGCTTGAACTCCAGTCCCATGGCAAGTCCCTGTGCCAGAGCAATTTTTGTGTTTGGTGCACGCCGGATATAATTATAAAATCCTTTCAGACCTGATACGATGATAATCCCCACACCTATCATTTCAAACAACAGGATGGCACCTTCCACAATAATCTCCATAATATGTTCCATAACCGAAATAATTTCCATATCTTCTCTCCATTTCCCTATTTTTCCCTAAATCTCCCTTGTAATCTCTCTACTTCACAAACGGTCAGAACTCCTTGTTCCACACGAAATCTCACGTCAAATCCGGCATATTCCACACCATATACCCGGTCCGGAAATTCATGGTATGCCGGTCTTGGATCCTGTTTCAATACTCCAAGGATTCCCGCTCTTTTTTCTTCCGGAATCAGTTTCAGCCACCTCTCAGGAAATTCCACCTCCAGGCCATATTCCTTTGTATTTGCAGCAAACCCATCATTGGCCTCCGGGTGAGCGTCCACATATGCCAGATATGGCTTAATGTCCAAAATCGGTGTGCCATCCATCATATCAACTCCGGACACATACAATACCGGTCCAAGCTGTGCGTCGTACTCGATCTTTTCCAACCTGACTGAGGACAGACCCATGCGATTGGGACGAAACGGAGAACGGGTTGCAAATACTCCCATCTTTGTCTTTCCTCCAAGTCTTGGCGGTTTGACGGATGCAGACCAGTCTTTTCCATTTTCCAATATCTCCGGCACATCCGAAAACTGCCAAATCAGCCAGAGGTAAGAAAAATCTTGGATTCCCTTAAATGCCTCTTTCACCCGGTATTCTTCTTCCATGACAATTTTCCCCATCAGATCCTGTACCAGTCCGCTCTGTCTTGGAACTCCAAACTTGGCAGGCAAATCTGTATAAATATGAGCAATTGCTTTCATTCTCTGTCTCCTGTTAAAACTTTGCTTTCAACATATCCAATTCCATCAGTGCAATACAATTCGGGATTTTCTTTTCAGCCACTGCTTTATAACATTCTTCAAATTCCATGAAACAAATACTCTCTATTTCTGATTTCTGAATGATATAATCCTCCGGCTCCATATCATTTTCCCAAAGAAGATAAACATTGCTAATCTGATTGTCTACAAATGTTTTCCCGTAAAAGGTATCACGATACATCCCCTTTCGGACGCCACAGTATATCAACTCCTCCGGTTTCGCATCTACTCCCAGCTCTTCTTTCAGTTCACGAAGGGCAGATTCCACAAATCCTGCCCCTGCCGGAATATGTCCTGCACTGGAAATATCGTAGCATCCGGGATGAGAGTCCTTTGTCATACAGCGTTTCTGCAACAAAATCTCTACTTTTCCCTGTCTTCTTCTCGCAATCCACACATGAGAAGTACGGTGGCGTACTCCCTCTGCATGGGCAATATCACGCTCTATTGTTTCCCCTGTCGGTATTCCATTCTCATCTACAACATCCAAAATTTCCATGTTACTTCACTTCTTCCAATTCCAATCCTTCATTGTTTTCCAGACACATACGGACATTCCATTCATTTTGGAACAACAACAATGGATTATCTCTCATATCTTTTGCCTTCTTGATTTCACTGGAACGACGCAGATTATCCAGATTAAAGCCATTGTCCTTCACCCATCTCATCTGGGAGTATGGCAGTGGATCCAAACGCACTTCACAGTTGTACTCATTTTCCATGCGATATTTTAATACATCAAACTGAAGGACACCTACCACACCTACAATAATTTCGGATAAATCAAGATTGTAATCTTTGAATATCTGAATGGCACCTTCCTGTGCAATCTGTGTAATTCCTGCTACGAACTGTTTCCGCTTCATTGTGTCGGTTTGAACCACACGACAAAAATGTTCCGGTGCAAAAGTAGGAATTCCTTTATATTGGAATTTGTTACCCGGTAAACAGATGGTATCACCGATGGAGAATATGCCCGGATCAAAGATTCCAATCACATCTCCTGCATAAGCCTCTTCAATGATGCTTCTGGATTGTGCCATAACCTGCTGTGGCTGTAACAGTTTCTGCTTTCTCTTTCCCTGCACATGATATACTTCCATACCAGCTTCAAATTTACCGGAACAGATACGCATAAATGCGATTCGGTCTCTATGCGCCTTATTCATATTTGCCTGAATCTTAAAGATAAATCCGGAAAATGGTCCGGTGATTGGATCTATGACACCTTCATTGGAAACACGTGGAATCGGTGAAGAGGTCATTTTTAAGAAATGATGAAGGAATGTTTCTATTCCAAAATTTGTCAGCGCAGAGCCAAAAAATACAGGGGATACTTCTCCTTTGGATACCAGTTCCATATCAAGCTCTTCTCCTGCCACATCAAGAATTTCAATTTCTTCTATCAGCTGATTGTACAAATATTCTCCTACCTCATCTTTTAACTTCGGATCATCGATAGAAAGATCTCTCTCTGCTGCCTCGCTGGCTCCTCCTGCGGAAACTGCCTGGAACATGGCTACTTCTCTGGTTTCTCTGTCATAGACACCTTTAAATTCTTTACCGGAACCAATCGGCCAGTTTACTGCACAGGTCTTAATACCAAGCACATTTTCAATCTCCTCTAACAGTTCAAAGGTATCTTTGGCATCTCGGTCCATTTTATTAATGAATGTAAAAATCGGAATATGTCGCATAGCACATACTTTAAACAGCTTAATGGTCTGTGCCTCCACACCTTTGGAACCGTCAATGACCATGACGGCAGAATCTGCTGCCATCAATGTACGATAAGTATCCTCTGAGAAGTCCTGATGTCCCGGTGTGTCCAGAATATTAATGCAATATCCGTCAAAATTAAACTGCAGTATGGATGATGTAACAGAAATACCTCTTTCTTTCTCTATTTCCATCCAGTCAGAAACCGCATGTTTGGAATTTGCCTTTCCTTTTACGGAACCGGCTGTATTTATGGCACCGCCATATAACAGGAATTTCTCTGTCAGTGTGGTCTTACCGGCATCCGGGTGGGAAATAATGGCGAAAGTTCTTCTCTTTTCAATTTCTTCTTTTAATGTTGCCATGAAAGTTTTATCCTCATTTCTTCCTATATTTATTATATCATCATAAATACCTATCTTAATTCCTTTACCATCTGTTCGTAAGGAAGTGTACGGTATCCCATTCTTTCATATAATCTTCTCGCCCCATCATTATCCGGCTCTATCTCCAGACGAAGTCTTGTGACCTTTGGTTCAATCTCTCTCTCAATAAAAGCGAAACAAGACTTACCCAGTCCTTTCCCACGAAATTCCGGCCGCAGATAAATTTCTTCCAGCCAGCATACTTTCCCACCTGATTCCTGTGAAAAAGTATATGCCACCAGTAAAAAACCTGCTGTTACGTTTTCTTCCTCTATAAGAAAACATTCCAGATATTCATTGGAACGCATGAGTTCTTCCCATGTATTCTCATAATTTTCTTTTGAAACAGGATGCAGTACCGCCTCAGAATGATAGAATTCATCTACCAGTTCCATATAAACGGACTTGTCCTCCGGAGTTATTTTGCGAATGATTGACATATGATATTATCCTCTCTACCTATATATACACAATACTGGGATCAAAACACTTGACCCCAGTATTATTATATACAATATTACCTCAAAAAGCAAATTATATTAATTTTTTCTACTCTTAATCCCTTCCGATTTCTATTTCTTTACTAACACATTTTTCATCGGACGGATTATCAACATCCAGCTTATAACATGTAAGATATAATTTCTCTATTCCATTTGGCAGAGAGCATTTCTGTACGGTATCATTTTCAACTTTTTGGTAACATCCCATATTTGTAATTTCACCATCTGTATATTCATAATAGAACGTATATTCCGTTCCATTTTCGTCCCGACCTTCAAAATAATACAAGGCTTCACTACCTGATTCTTCCTCAAAAGTAAATTTGCATTTCAAACTCGCACCGTATACTCCCTGCACCAATTTGTCAATTGTAATTTCTGTTCCATCAGAACAAGAAATTTAAATTTTACTGATATCTGCCTCAACACATAGTTCTTCCTTTTGAGGGGATTGCTCCAATCTAACAATATATGGGAAGACGACGGTTCCTTCATCCTCATTGATTGTCGGAGAATATCCCGAATAATTGCTGCATGGCACGCCATCCACGGAAACCTCCGGTGTTATGTATGCCTCTATCCCCTGACTTGTCTCTACATTATTTACGCAAATTTCAAATTATAATTCATTATTATATCTGGAAGAATTTCCTTCTGATACTACTAATTCTTGTGTCTCTATGGATGATGAAGTTTCTTGATTGTTTTCTTTCACATCTTTTTCTGTATTTCCACATCCCATGCAATTTAATATAACGACTAAACATGTAACAAATAATATTTTATTTTTCATTTTTACCCTCCATAAATACCCTAGCATAATATAAAATTGGTAGAAAAGACACAGATTCTGTCACATGGAGTTTTACTTCTGCCATTTTTTCGTGAAAAATAGTATTGATATGCCGCAGACTCAAAAATGGCATAGGTTAAATTGTCATATATCTGTATCCCTTCTATCATACTAGGCATTGTAATACTTTTTATATGTGTTGTTGATAAAGTTGTATTTTTTTCTTTTCTTCTATAATCCGGAATGGTATAGGAACTGACCATAGAATCGTTTTTTCTGCCATGTGACATTGTAACAGTACAATATACCAGTCCATGATACCGAATAAATGAAATTCCCTGGCTGTATGCAGGGATGGAAAATCTTGCTCCTCTTGTAAGCGTAACATGATATGCGCTATATCCTGCCACGGTTCCTTCGCCAGATTTTTTAAATTCTCCAACCCAAATCATTCCATCATACCAGGTGCAAAAGCTTGGCACAACATCTACCGGAATTTGTGCAAAATGAGTCATGGAAAACGATTGATTTTTATTCCATGAAGCTTGAGTCACATCCCACTGAAATGTAGACATTCGATATGCCAGTAAACGATAATTGGAGGAATTGCTGCTATCGCACACCCACAAATTCTTATAAACCGGATCGTATGCAATTCCCCCAACATGTGATTTTGTATCCAGTCTTATAGTGCAAACAAACTCTTTTGTTGAGTTCTTCACGACATAAATGACGGAATGATGTTTCTTTTCGGAACAATATGCTGAAATCAGTATATAAGGACCGACTACACAGATTCCTTGCGGAACCATACGTTTACAAATAACACCATTGATATTGGTTTGTTTTAATCCCGGAATGATTCCATCGCAATCAAGTAATTTATTTCCCCAAATATAGGATAATCCACTACCAGACTCATTCCTGATTACACTTCCTCCAAAATGATAGGTCCGATTCCATTCTTCTGCAGATAATACACTTTCTCTTGATGTCTGAATATCCGAAAACGCAATAAAATGCTTCAACTCATTCCTCCCTGGATATGAAGATATAACACATTTATATTGCCATACGATTTTCTTTATTCTTCCATATATGCTTTCATAGATTTCACATAAGACCTCAAATAGGTTCCTGCCTGCTCCCTGTGTGTTCCAATCAATTCCACAATCGGATCGTCTACAATTACCCCATCTGCTATCTTACTATATGTTTGTACCTGCTCCGGAGTATGGATACCATATCCCACAACAACCGGTATGTCTGTCACTTCTCTTATGGCACGTACCATCATTTCCGGCTCCGCTCCCACAGAAGCCGCCAAATATATGTATCCCTTTGCTTCCTTCGCAATCATTTTTATTCTGTCCTCACCGGCCGGTGCAATCATGGAAATCACATCCACCCCGTATTTTTCTGCAATTGGCGCCAGTTCCCCCCTTTCTTCATATGGAAGGTCCGGGATTACTAACCCATCTACGCCTGTTTCCTGACATTTCTGACAAAATCTTTCATAGCCATATTTATATACCTGATTCAGGTAAAGTACAAATACCAAAGGAACGCTTATGTTTCCTCTTACTTTGGCTACCATATCAAAAATCATATCGGTCGTGCAGCCTCCAGGTGCAGATAAGGCACGAACATTTGCATCCTGTATGATTTGTCCTTCTGCAATTGGATCTGAAAATGGAATACCAATTTCAATCAGGGAAGCTCCTGCTGCCTCTATTTCCTGAATAAATTCCTGTGTTTTTTCTAAAGACGGATCCCCTGCTGTCAAAGATCCGATAAATACTTTCTTTCCTTTTAATGCTTCTTCTATTCTACTCATGTAAATCCACTCCTCTGTATCTTGCAATCGCCGCTACATCCTTATCTCCTCGTCCGGACAAACAACATATAATAATCTGGTCTTTGCTCATAGTCGGTGCCAGTTTCATCACATGGGCCACCGCATGGGAACTTTCAATTGCCGCAATGATTCCCTCAGTTCTTGCAATGTATTCAAAGGCATTTACTGCCTCGTCATCCGTAACCGGCACATACTGTGCCCTTCCGATGTCTTTTAAATTCGCGTGTTCCGGTCCTACCCCAGGGTAATCCAGTCCTGCTGAAATGGAATATACCGGTGCAATCTGACCGTATTCATTCTGACAGAAATAAGATTTCATACCATGGAATACTCCCAGTGTTCCTGTTGCCATCGTGGCTGCCGTCTTATCGGTATGAATTCCATGACCAGCTGCTTCACATCCAATTAACTGCACAGATTCATCCGGAATAAATTCATAGAACATACCCATGGCATTGCTTCCGCCTCCCACACATGCCATAACCACATCCGGAAGTCTGCCCTCTTTTTCTAAAATCTGTGCTCTCGCCTCTCTACTGATAACACTTTGAAAATCTCTGACAATCATCGGAAATGGATGAGGTCCCATGACAGAACCTAATACATATAAGGTATCCTCCATGCGATTTGCCCACTCTCTCATACATTCATTTACTGCATCCTTCAATGTCTTTGTTCCTGATTCCACTGCATGAACTTTTGCTCCCAGAAGTTTCATACGATATACATTCAAAGCCTGACGGATGGTATCCTCTTTGCCCATATAGATTTCACATTCCAGACCAAGAAGTGCAGCCGCCGTAGCTGTTGCCACCCCGTGCTGTCCTGCTCCTGTCTCTGCGATTACCCTAGTCTTTCCCATGCGTTTCGCTAACAGCACCTGACCAAGTACATTGTTAATTTTGTGAGAACCTGTATGGTTTAAATCCTCTCTCTTAAAATAAATCTTTGCCCCACCCAGATCTTTTGTCATTTTCTCTGCATAATATAACAGAGATGGTCTTCCTGCATATTCTCTTAACAAAGTATTTAACTCGTCATTAAAATCCTTGTCTTTCTTATAGAATTCATATGCTTCCTCTAATTTGTGAATTTCATTCATGAGAATTTCCGGTACATACTGTCCACCGTGTATTCCATATCTTCCCTTTGCCATAATTCCTCCTTCTAAATGTTACGCTCAATTTGTTACCCTGATATTCTGGATATGCAAAAACCGCCCTTAACGACAGTCTATGACTATCATCAAGGACGGTAAAATTACTTCATTACCGCGGTGCCACCTTGTTTCATGGAATCCACGCTCTCTACAGAATACCAACATACTCCAGACTCCTCACGCCAGTCCTACGTCATGGAATACTCAGGCTTTCGCCCTTTGACCATGCCCTCAGTGGTCCATTTAATAAACTGCATCTCTACGGGTTTCCAGCTATCCCCGCTCTCTGTAAGCGCATCTTTTACTGTTATCTCCACCTCATCGGTTTACTTTATTCAATTACCTTGCTACATGAACAAGATATTTTTATTATACACAGAAATGAGTTTCTGTCAATATTTTTTACCATTTTTATCCAACATGTCTCTCAAATTTTGTAAATCCTAAAATTTTTTCAATCTCTTCCAACGCATCCTGTGGAATCTGAAAACCGCTGGCTGCGATATTGTTTTCCAGCTGTTCCGGCTTGCTTGCTCCTGTAATTACACTGCTGATAATTGGTTTTCTCAATATCCATGCCAGTGCAAGAACGGACATATTCGTTCCCAGTTTTTCCGCAATCCTGGACATTTTCTCCACCTTGTCCAAATTTTCATCCGTAAGAAGCTGATTTACCTGCTTGTCTGCCTGATGGGTTGCCCTGGAACCTTCCGGATATGGCTGTCCTTTCTTATATTTTCCAGTAAGAAGTCCCTGTGCCAATGGAGAAAATGGTGTAATACCAATTCCATAGTTCTCACATACCTCCATGATTTCATGTTCAATATAACGATCCATCATATGGTACTGAGGCTGAATAACTGTCAGCGGATATAAATGATATTTCTCAATAATCTGTTCTGCCTGCACAATTCTTGCTGCGCCCCATTCTTCACTGACACCATAGTAAAGGATTTTTCCCTGTGCCACCAAATCGCTTAACGCACGAAGTGTTTCTTCCATCGGTGTGGTTGGATCAAAGCGATGACAATAATATAAATCAATGTAATCCATCCCCATATTTGTCAATGTACGGTCAATATTTTCAAAAATATGCTTTCTGGACAGTCCCCACTCATTGGCTCCTCCCCCTGTAGGGAAAAACACCTTGCTGGATACTACATAAGAACTTCTTCTGTAATCTTTTAATATTTTTCCCAAAAACTTTTCCGCTTCTCCGCCACTGTATGCATCCGCACAATCAAAGAAGTTGACCCCTGCTTCATAGGCCTGTCGGATGGTCTGTTCTGCCACTGCTGCTTTTTCGCTTCCCTGCAGATCTGTCATCCAGCTTCCCACTGCGATTTCACTTACTTTCAGTCCTGATTTTCCCACATTACGATACTTCATATTATGGTTTCCTCTCTTTCTTTCCCTCAACGATATATTTATGTATTTTGTTTTTGGCTGTACCGGTTTTCACAAAATGTATCCATTCCGCCACTGGTCCTTTCTGATTGGAATCTGTGATAATTTCCACCTGATCTCCATTGTTTAAAACAGTTTCCATCGGACAGACCCTGCCATTAATCACACATCTTGCCGCATGGTTTCCTATATCACTATGAATGGCATATGCAAAATCCACCGCACAGGAACCCTTTGGCAGCGATTTAGCGTCTCCTTTCGGTGTAAAACAGTAAATTGTTTCAGAAAAAAGGTTAAAATCCTGTTTTACCAAATCGATAAATTCATCGGTATCTGAAATTTCCTGCTGCCACTCCAATATCTGCGAAAGCCATTCTGCCTTCTCCTTCTGGCTTCCTGACAGAGTCTGAACATTTTCTCCCGGCATTCCATATTTCCAGTGAGCGAGAATTCCATAGGTTGCAACCTCGTGCATCTCTCTTGTTTTAATCTGAACTTCAAACAAAGTACCATCAGAGGAAATCAATGTGGTATGCAGGGACTGATACATATTGGATTTGGGCAGTGCAATAAAATCTTTAAATCTTCCCGGAACCGGTTTATAAAGGTCGTGCAGAACTCCCAGTGTGACATAACAGTCTCTGACGGAATCCACAATCACTTTCAGGGCATAGATATCATACATTTCATTCAGTGTTTTTCCTTTATTAATCATCTTCCGGTAAATACTGAAATAATGTTTCAAGGCATATTCTACATCACATTCCACATCTGCTTCTTTCAATCCGGAATAAATTTCGGCTTTGATACGATTTACAAAAATACGTCTGCTCTGCTCGGTTTCTTCTATTTTTGCCTTAATTGCCTCATAGGCCTCCGGATATAAATACTGCATGGATAAATCTTCCAGGTCTGTCTGAACAATAGAAATTCCAAGTCTCTTTGCCATAGGGCAGTAAATATCCATGGTTTCTTTGGATATGGCAACCTGCCTGTCCGGTTTCTGAAACTGCATAGTTCTCATATTATGCAGCCGGTCGGCAAGCTTAATCAGAATGACCCGGATATCCCTGGACATTGCCATAATTAATTTTCGGAAACTTTCGTGTTTCAGCGCCTCTTTGCTCATCTGTGCCTGGGTAATCTCCATACTCAGATTTGAAAGTTTCGTAACACTGTCCACTAAAAATGCTACCTCATGGCCAAATTCCCTCTCCACATCTTCCACCGTAATGTCCGTATCTTCCACCACATCATGCAGAATTGCAGCAACAATCGTCTCTTTATCTAATTTTAAATTGGCCAGAATCAATGCAACGCTCATAGGGTGAACGAAATAAGGTTCCCCTGATTTGCGTTTTTGCTCCTTATGTGCCTCTCCTGCTATCTCATATGCTTTCTGAATCATGGAAAAATCAGAAGAGGGATGATAACTTCTCATCTGTTTGATGAGCTGGTCATAGATCTCTGTAATTTCATTTCTTACTTTCATATACCATTTCCCAATTAATTCATCTCTGTGTTCATATATTTTACATAAGCTCCAAATGCTGTCGGAATCGGATAATTTTGCCTTGCATCTTCTGTATCCACATAAAGCAGTCCGCTTTTATCCTCTTCTAACTCATCCACCCATACTACATAACCGGTCATATGCCATTCTACATGAGAAAAAATATGTTTCGCCGGTTCCAGTCTGGCAATTCTTAATGGTGACAGGTTCTGTTTCTTAATCCACTCCAGCGCTTCTTCTTCTGTCAGACTTCCTTCCGTATTTGGGAATTCATACATTCCTGCCAGCAAACCTTTTTTTCCTCTTTTATTTAGAATAATATGATGCTGCTGACGAATGACAAAAACTGTCTTCTCTTCAATTCTTCTTGCCTTCTGTTTTGTCTTTACCGGAATTTGTCCTATGATATCTTCCTGCCTTGCCCGACAGAATTCATTCCATGGACATTTGGCACACAGTGGTTGTCCATTTGGCACACAGACGATGGCACCAAGCTCCATAAGCGCCTGATTGAATGCACCCGCCCGGTCTTTTGGCATCACGTCCAGTAAAATGGATTCTATCTTTTTTCGCACTGACTGTTTCATAATATCGGATGAATCAGCACTGACTCTGGTGATTACCCTGAGTACGTTTCCATCTACCGCCGGTACCGGAATCTGATAGGCAATCGAAGAAACTGCCCCCGCTGTGTAACTTCCGATTCCTTTTAGTTTTAATAATGCCTGGTAATCTGCCGGCAGGATTCCGTCGTATTCCTCCACCACAGTTCTGGCTGCCTCCTGCATATTTCTCACCCGATTGTAATATCCTAATCCTTCCCAGAGTTTTAACAGCCGTTCTTCCTCACATTCTGCCAATGCATGAACATCCGGCAATTCTGTGGTAAAACGCTCAAAATATGGTTTCACTGCTTCAACTCTGGTCTGCTGCAGCATAATTTCTGATACCCATACCCGATAAGGTGTCGGATCGTTTCTCCATGGCAGTACTCTTGCATTTTTGTCAAACCATGCAAGCAACGGTTCTATAATCACTGAAAAATCAAAATCTGATAACATGTTTGTCCTCCGTACCTTTTATCTTAACACACCTTTGCCTCATTCACAATCTTTTTATGAAAAAAAAGAACAGCCCTCCCGGACTGTTCTCCAAGTTTCTTATATTCTTACTAGAAAATTCTTCTTACTGTAAGTACACGAGTATAATTAGCAGGTGAGGTATATTTAATACCTGTTGCCGGTGTACTTGCATGCACGATTGTATTGTTTCCAATGTAAAGTGCAACATGTCCACTATAACAGATGATGTCACCTGGCTGTGCTTCTGAAAGACTTACTTCATATCCGACACTTCTCATTGCTGCGGAAGAATGTGGAAGGCCAATTCCAAAAGCTGCATATACACTCATAACAAATCCGGAACAATCTGCTCCATTTGTCAAACTGGTACCACCATACACATATGGATTTCCAACGAACTGACAAGCATAATTCGCTACTGCCTGTCCGGTTGAGCTTGTTGGTGCAGTTACTTTCTTCGAAGTTGTCTCCTTTTCTTCGGAAACAGCTGCCTGTGTTTCTCTTACTGTATTCGCTGCACTAGCTGCTCTATTTGCTTCCTCAATGGCCTTTCTTGCAGCTTCTTCTGCTGCTTCTCTTTCTTCCTGTTCTTTCTTCAGTCTTGCTTCTTCCTCTTCTTTAGATTCTGCCAAGACAAAGTCTGTTGTCATAACAACGTAATCAGCTGAAATATATCCGTCTCCGGCCTCTGTTGTTACTTTAATCCAACCTGGATTGGATTCATCAATGGCCACAAGGTCTTCCCCTTCTCCAAGCATATAAATGATGCTGGATTCTGTGGTAGGCTGACTTCTTACAAATAATGTTGTAGTATTTACCGTTGCATATCTGGTTGCAACACTCTTTGCCAACTCTTCATTTCCTACAACTACATATTCTGATTTTACATATCCAACTACATTTCCGGATGAAATCTGATACCATCCATTTTCCTCTGCTAATACAGTAGCTGCTGATTTATCATATAATTTGCCAACGATTTCTCCCTCTGTGCTTGGAGTAGATCTTACATTGACATAATCATTCACCTGTGCAATTGCAATGTCACTAAACTCTGATTTCTGTTCCGGCTGTGTTTCTGCCTCTGTAGGAACTTCCGTCGGTACTTCCGCAGGAGCCTCTGTCGGCGCCTCGGTTGCCACTTCTGTCGGTACCTCGGTTGGAGTTTCTGTAGAAACCTCTGTCTCGGTCTCACTCTCCTCTTCCTTTACACCCATGGAAACCATGTTCTGTTCTCTCAGTTCCAGAGATAAAACTGGTTTTGTTTCCGAATTTAATAATGCTGCCTCAATTTCCTTTTCTGACTTCTGACTGTCTGCGACTGAATCAATCTGCTGTGCACCTAAATATCCGACCATCAGCAGTGAGACTCCAACTGCCGCCATTAAAGTCACTTTCTTGTTTTGCATTTGTATCTCCTTTTTTAAAACTAACACCCTACATTATGGTTTCTGCGAATAAAACCATGTATTAGTATACGCCATTGATAGCTATTGTGTCAAGGGGATATGCTATTTTTCTTTAAATAAATTCCTTTAATTCGGCAAAACGGTCGATTTCTCTATCTGAAGTCCCGGTTGTTCCAAATCCATAGGTGACGTGAATAAACGGAATACCCGCTTGTTCTGCAGCATTACAGTCTCCCTGGGTATCTCCCACATAAACCGGTGATTGAAGCTGATTGCGTTCCATAACCAGCCTGATGTTGGTGCCCTTGTCTTTGCCCGTATTTCCGAAACATTCCATATCTTTCACGAATGGAGTTAAGCCCGTTTTCTGCAGAAACAATTCGATATATCCACTCTGACAATTGCTGACGATGAAAATGGGTACTTTCACTGCCAGCTCCTGAATGGTCTGAACCACATCCGGATAGCAAATCTGACATTCATCCTCTTCCAATGCCTGATGCTCATACAGACAGCATTTGTCCAAAATCTCTTTTCTTTTGTGTTCCGAATATTGCGGAAACAGATTGTTTCCAATTTCTGTCATGGTACGGCCAAATAATCCCTTCAACTGTTCTGCTGTAATGACTATATTCTCACAGCCGCATTCTATGGCCGCTTTGGTCCATGCCCCGGCCACGATTCCTGTGGAATCCCAGAGAGTACCGTCCACATCTAAAATCAATCCGTCTATCTTTTTCTGTATCATAATACAACGTACTCCTTTTTGAACTATTTCTCTAGCTTACATTTATAAATTTTTCTTCAAATTCGCTGCAGGAAATAGGTTTACTAAAATAGTAACCCTGTGCAAAACGACAATTCATACTTTTTAAGATGGAGACATGTTCTTTTGTTTCCACACCTTCCACAACGACCTGAGAATCCAGGGTGCCGACTAATGAGATGATTTTGTGGAAAATATTGTTCTGTTGGGAATCATCATCTTCTTTTAATTTCATAATAAATTTTCGGTCAATTTTAATCTCATCAACCTTTAACTCATTCAGTGTGCTTAAAGAAGAATACCCACTTCCAAAATCATCTAAAGAGATAACAAATCCATTGTCATGCAGTCGTTCTATACAGCGGCTGAAGCTTTCTAAATCATCTACAGCTAAACCTTCTAATACTTCCAGAATAATAAGTTTTGGACTTATGTTGTATTTATTTAATATTGCTTTTAGATTATCAATATAATCGGTATGATAAAAAAGAAGTTTGGTTTGGTTCACCGATATTGGGTAAACTTCTTTGCCCGCATCCATCCATTCTCTCAACTTCTTGCATACGGTTTCAAGCATATACAGGTCTAAATCAACACAAAATCCATTCTTTTCAAATAATGGTATAAATTGATCCGGAAAATACATACTGCCATCATGACGAATCCAGCGTACCAGAGCTTCTGAACCGATGATTTTATTTTGTAATATATCATATTTCGGCTGTAAAAACAGTTGAAACTCACCATTTTTCAGTGCCTGATGCATGGAAGATTCAATTTCATTCTGAATTTGTATTGACTTCATTAATCCATCATCGAAGAATACAATTTTTTCATTGGCATTACGGGCACGCTTCATCGCCCATAAGCAGTTATAATACATTTTAGATGGATCTTGCTGTTTTGTACAAACCCCTACACTTAATTGAATATCGTAATCGAATTTATTCCGCGAGAAATGTTTTTCAATATTCTTTCGAATATGAGCAATTCGTTTGCGAATCTTTGTTTCATCTTCATCTAATATAAACATAAGAAATTGATCCGCTGTATCCCGACTATAGAATTCGTGTTCAACCAGCTCTTCTTTGATACTTTTTACGATATCTTTTAATAAATCATCTGCACAGTCTTCGCCAAAAGTTTCATTAATAAACTGGAAGTTTTTAACATTCAGCATAACCATGGAACCACGAGTGCCTTTTTGTAATTGCTCTCCTACTTTTTGACGAAATCTTTCTAATTTCATAGCACCGGTTAGTGGGTCATAATAGGCCTGTTTTTCCAGTAATTCATCATTTTTTCTTATCCCCCTGAAAAAACTGATTAACAAAACAACATAAATAAAAATGATAACTCCATAAACAAAAGAGGTAGACTGTACTTGTTTCACAATTCTATCTTCCGAATTTTCGGATGGTATCATATTCACTAAAACCCAGTCGTTTCTTTCTAAAGGCTTGAAATAGACAGCATACGTTTTTCCATCTTTTTTTATCGTGTCGTAGAGTTCCTGTTGGTTTTCTAAAGCTTCACGAATTTTTCTTTCATTTAAGACAATATCTTCCACTTCAAAAATAGACGTCCTGTCTTCTTCCACAAGAGGATTTCCCGTACGGACTAAGAAAGTTCCATTACTGGAAATCAGATGCGTATGGATTTCTTCATTATAAGTTTCACCCAAAATTTTATCAAAATCATCCATACTTTCATAGCCTGCTAATACACCGATGATTGTTTCTCCTTCATATACTGGAACAGAGATAACAATTACTTTTTTCTTTAATTCCTGGTCATAATAAACTTTCGATATAGATTGTTTGCCCTGCCAGCTATTTTGAATGGATTCCTGTAATTTTTCATCTAATGAATCGCTTGTTGTTTCCGTAATCCCCTGGTTTAATGTTGCATGACAGACCATTCCGCTGTCATAAAATATGGATATGCGGATAAAATGATTATTTTGATTGGATTCACTTAATCTGTCCAATAAATTTTTGACACACTGCTTGTCTTCAAAATCAATAAAATAGGTTAATGTATTTAATGTTTGCAAATTCGTGTCTATTTGTCTCATAATCTGAGATTCATACAATTTTGTTTCATTGATCAGTTTATGTTTCACACTTTCTTCCCCAGCATTTTTTAGCATTCTATTCAAGATAATGCCGCCAATTAGAAAAGAAACAGAGAGTAATAATATACAAATCGAAAGAACTTTTATTTTTTTTCGAATAGTTTTATTATTCATCCTAATTTTGTTCACCTTTCACTTCTAGATTTTGTATGGATTATCATAAATCGATTTGTTTTATCAATATTTCTTTTATATCTGTTTTGTATCCTATAAATTCAATTTATTTCTTCATTATCAGTAATCACTCCTAATTACATGACGCACATAAATCATACACGAAACCATTTTAATAGTCAATATTTTTTGCATTGAATGATTGTTTTGATAATGGGGTACTCCAACACTCCGCAACATGGAGCATTTGCTGTCCGGTCTTCTCCTGTCCGATTTGAAGCAGTACAAATGCGGTGGAAACGGTCTGCAAGTAGCCCCACTCCCAAATTTCCTGTTCCGGAACACCAGTCAGACAGTGTAGATATTTACATCTCTGTTTTCCTTTTTCCAATGGATTCTGTGTATATTCCTCAACCCATTCCCGCATAAGGACGCCTAAATCATAGGCTTTTTCATAAAAGATACCATCCGGGTCAATTAGCTTATATCCATCGCCCGATAATGTTTTGAGTGTATTCCCGCCATGGGCGTCGCCGTGAAGCAGTACAAATTCAGACGGGCTTTTCTTTTCGCATCATACAGATACAGCTTTGAATATCCCTGACCGTTTGCCATTTTAAGCACCATCATACCTCTTGAAAATTCGCCGCCGAGGTTTTCGGGCATATCAATTTTCAAGACATATTTTTCTCCTTTTTCACCGTCAGCACAGGCGACAAAAGCATGCGTACCACCGGATAAGGTTTCACCAACAGAAATATGCCATTTCTTCTCTAATTCAGAAATTACATAATCAAGATTCGCAAGCCAGGCTTCACCCACAGCCCCCACAGATTTTGCACGGCTGACAACAAGCGGAGGTAGAAAGAAAAGTTGTACCGCCCATATTGCTTTCCCATTCCGTTTCCACCTGTACATTTCCACGGTGAACTACCCATTGTCTAAAGCCAATGGGCTTCCTGCTTCATCAACCTCGCTTACTACTATCTCCACAGGCGTTAATTCGGGCAGTCCCTGCCCTATTTAATTTTTTTTATGATATTTGTCTAAATCCCTCTGCCAGTATATTCTTTGCAGCATTGATGTCTCTATCATGTTTTTCTCCACAAACTGGACATATCCATTCTCGTACTAACAAATCTTTAATTTCT
>CALWLV010000113.1 GCA_944381595.1 uncultured Roseburia sp. | reverse complement strand
GAACCTGAATAAACTCCTCCAAAATAGAATGTATTTACCAGTTCTTTGTTTGCTTATAAAACTGTTGTTTTCTTCTTTTTTCGTCCATCTTCCGTGTTGTTCTGACACATGGTCTTCATCAGCTTCTATGAATAAATATTTACATGATTTCTTTTCTAACGGTTCTGATAACGGAAGTTCTTTTGCTATTCCGTGAATCTTATTCATAACTGTTGTTTTGGTTATCTTCTGTTTTGATGGAAGGCATCTTGCCGCTTCAGAATAGCTTGTTTTTAGTGCTTCTGTAAGCAATGCAACTTCTGCCTCCTCTGTAAATCTTTCATGTGAATCTAATCCTATGATTTCTTCCACAAGATAGTGATATGTACCATCCTCTATATTTCTGTAACAGGTGCTGTCAAAGGTTATATCTCCAACTGATGATAGAACTGTCCTTTTATCATTACGCTGAACCGTGTATTTACTTTTCCGCCAACCATCATTATAAATCTTATCATTCATGCTACTTAATGTATTTGACAGAAACGCCGCTGAAAACGCCTCTGTTGCTGTCTTGACTGATGTTTCTAATGAATGAAAATCCTTTGGGTTATTTAAAAATTTTTCTTCTGCGGCAATTAAACTATTCACTAATTCCTCTAAAAGTGTTACAATACTCATTGAGAGTAATCCTCCTTCGTTTTGATTTTGTTGCAAAAACCATTATACCAAAGGATGAGTGATTACTCTCTCTTTATTTTTTATTAAACTGACATTTTCTTTACTCCATACCACCGTCTAAAGCCAGTGGGATTGCGGTAGCTTCATTTCAATTACGGAAAGTCAAGGTAAAACAGGGAATTGCAAAGGTTAATTTCTCTCTGTTTTGTATACTTTCCTTTTTTTCGGAAATACTATGGAAAAATTGATCGAAAGGAACTTTCGCCATGAAACTAAAACGATGTATTTTATACTTTGGTCTCGCCTTATGGCTGATTGCATTTTTCCAGATGATAAAAACCGGAAATTTAACTGAAACAGAAGAAGAAGCGATTGTAACTGCTTTTGCAGACAATGATTTTTTAAACACTGTAAGTACGATAAAGGCCTCCGGCCTGTATAAAAATACCTACTTAACAGAAACGGAAAGAGAAGCATTACTACTTGAGATTGCCCATCATCTGGGTATTACCAATTCTCTTGTCTATGATTCTATCACAGAAGATGGTGTGACTACTTCTACACTGGTGCGTACCGCTGAACATGCGAAAACTGTGTTTTCACTTATTACCACGGAAACAGAAACCTCCTCCAGTGAAGTCCTTCAGAAACATCTGATTCGCACAGAAATTGAATTCGATAATTCTCTTGAAAGTGCTTTTTATTATCGGGATTTGTTAAAAAATGCTTTTGAACAGGTGGGTGTCAACCCTGATATTTCCATTTATTTGAAAGGGGAAATCAATGGTTCGTTATCCATGACTCAGAAAAATGTGATTACAGATAATATTATCCAAAGCTCCGGAGGAGAAATTGTAACAGAAAGCCGAACGGGAAATTTATTTACCGTCTATGCTTATACCGATAAAATTGAGGATTATGTTCTGACAGGCAGTATGAAAACAAATTTAAATGTAGCCATTTCATACGATGAAATCAATGACATCACCGAAGTCCGCATGGCTACACCTTTTATAAATAGTGACTATTAATTCGTATTATTTCATTGCATCCCTCATATATTTAGGATAAATCCTATCTATATAAGGAATGCATATGAATTCTTATCACTGTGAACCAATCTATCCGGATGTGGAATACTTACGCTCCATGTATCCCAAATCTATCTTTCCGATCTATGAGAAGATTACGGAGGCAGCCGATCAATTAGAATACGAAGGGAGCCTGATGTTTGATGAATATCCGGATCGGGAACTGACGCTGCAATTTATCCGGAATATCATTGGCAGCTTTCCATCTGTTGAAAATATGGAAGGTTGTTCTTCCTGGTTTAATGAACTGGTTACGGTTCTGACTCTCAATGAATTTCTTCACCGGCGTATCCGGAAAAAAGAATTCTAGAATGAGCTTTTCTTTTTTATAAAAGAAAAATATCCTGCCAAAATAATGATCGACATGACTGAGCCTAATGGTGATGCAAGTCCCATTGGCAGCAATGAGTCCGGAAACATTTTACTTAACAGATATGCTGCCGGAATACGCACTACAAAAATAGATATGACGCTATGAATAAATGTGACAATGGATTTATCTTCTCCACAAAGATATCCATTGATACAAAATGTAATGGCAACTAAAATACAATCTATGGAATATGTTTTTAAATATTCTCCGGCAGCTTTCATGACATCCTGGTCTTCTGTGAAAATCCCGGTCAGTACATCCGGAATGAGCCAGCTGAGTGCACACATCAGGACTCCAAATAAACCGGCAATGAGAATACCATATTTTACCGTCTGAACTGCTCTTTTTCTCTGACCTGCTCCTAAGTTCTGTGCTGTAATTGCCGATATGGATGACAGCATAGCCGATGGAACCAGGAACATGAACATAATCAGTTTCTCCACAACACCTACCGCAGAAGAAGCAACCAATCCTCTGGCATTTGCTATCACGGTCAGTGCAATAAACGATAAATTAATCAAGGTATCCTGCATTGCTATCGGCAAACCTACGATGGCTATTTTCTTAATATTCTCTTTCCGCCACTTGATAAAATTCCTGCCAAATGGAAAGGAAAATCCGTGATAAATCAAATAAATAAGTCCACAAAGAGAACTAATGGCCTGTGCCAACACCGTGGCAATGGCTGCACCTGCAACTCCCCTGTCGAACACTCCAACCAAAACAAAGTCACCAACCACATTGACAACACATGCAACTCCAATAAAGTACATCGGCGTTTTGGAATCTCCCACACCTCTTAGAATTGCTGCAATTACATTATATGCAATGATAAACGGCAGACCGATGGAACAAATGAGAACATAACTTGTGGTCTGTGGAACGGCATCTATGGGAGTTTTCATTATGGAAACCAAATTATCCGACTGCCATATCATAAGCGGCGTAATCACTACTGCAATTACCAGAAAAAACAGAATTCCATTTCCTACCGTATATGCCGCTTCCTCATCATTTTTACTTCCCACATTATGGGCAAGTCTCACTGTAATACCCATGGAAATACCAATTACAAAGCTCGTGATAATCTGCATTGTCTGACTGCCGATATTTACGGCAGCAATATCCGCAGCTCCACCATATCTGCCTACTACATAAAGGTCCACCGCTCCATAAAATGCCTGCATAAAGCTGGCAAACAGAAAGGGCAATGCAAATTGTACCAGTATCTTGAATACATTTCCCTGAGTTAAATTGAGTTCCTTTTTCATGTCTTCCTCCAAAGATGTTAATTAATAATGATATTTCTTTTTCTTTGATGCCAAAAAACTTACCGTCACTATCACAGCCATGATTTCTGCTGCAACAACGGCAAACCATATTCCATCAATCTTCCAGATAAGTGGAAAAATCAGTACCGCCGCTACCTGAAAAACAAGTGTTCTCAGGAATGATATCAAAACAGAGGTCAAACCATCATTCAGGGCTGTAAAGAAGGATGAACCAAAAATAGCAACCCCTGAAAAGAGGAAGGAGAAGGAATAAATCGAAAATGCCCGTATGGTCAGATTCAGTAACCCTTCATCATAACCTACAAAAACCACGGACAATGGTTTTGCAAAAATTTCAGCAGAAATAAACATAACGAACGCAAATACACCGATCAGAATATAGCTTTGCTTCAGCAATCCTTTTAATTCCTTATGATTTTCTGCCCCATAGTGGTAGCTGATGACAGGCGCTGTTCCTACGGAATAACCGATAAATACCGCCTGAAAGATAAGGCTTACATACATCAAAACTCCATAAGCCGCTATCCCATCCTGTCCGGCATATTTCAGAAGCTGAGCATTATATAGCATGCTTACAATTGACATCGAAATATTACTCATCAATTCTGACGATCCATTGGTAGCCGTTTTCACCAGAGCCTTGCCATCAAACTCTGTCTTAGTAAGACGTAAAAGGCTTCCATTTTTTCTGCTAAAATAAATCAAAGTCCCAATTGTGGCTTTTCAGCTGTGGCAAACAGACACTGAAATTCATATTGCAAAATATATGCCGGAATGGCAAGAAGAATCACTCTTCCATAAATAATGCTATCTTCTAATAGTTGTCCTTCTGCACCAAGGCCCTGTGCAATGGGACCAATGAAAACCATTCCCAATACATCAAGAATGATTCCCAATACAATAGAACTGTAAATTAACAAAGAGAATGTGCGATTTGCTTTTTCTCTGTCACCTTCTCCCATTGTTTTTGCAATTAAAGCGCCGCCACCTGTACCGAACATAAATCCGAAACTGCCAAGTATCATCAAAAACGGCATAATAAAATTAACCGCAGCAAATGGCGTTTTTCCTACAAAATTAGACACAAAAAATCCATCAACCACACCATAAATCGAAGTAAACACAAGCATAATTATGGATGGAAATGTATACTTCAGTAACTTTTTATAAGTAAAGTGATCAGACAACTGTATCATTTCTGTTACCTCCCCAAAACATATTCACAAATTGGGCGACTGCGGATGAAAGTACTTTCATATCCCACTCCGAAGTGTTCACTGTCAGATGATACGCACTTCTTTCGCCCCATTTACTTCCGGAAATCATTTCACGGGTCTGTGCACGATTCTTGTCAATGCGTTTCATAATCTGTTCCATTTCCCGCTCAGAAACTTTTTCATCCTCTGCACCACGTTCTTTACAACGATTGATTTTTGATTCTTTATCTGCACATATGAACATATTGAACGGACCATAATCCTTCAAAATGACATCTGCATTACGGCCAACAATCACACAATTCTTTCCATTTTTTGCAATTTCCTCAATGACCCGTTTTTGCTCCAATAATAAATGGACCTGTTCAGACTGCATATAAGCAGCCCCTGCCTAATTCTCTTCCTCCACTGCCAAATTCACGGCTAATCGTTATAATTTTCATATACGTTTCCTCTCCTATAGTTTTTCTACCTTTTCTTTCAATGAAAACAAAAATCTTTCTGTCAACTCCAGATATCTCTCTACATCCTCAGCAGACCATGCATCAAAGATTTCATTTTCCATTTTTAAGATACGAAAAGCTGTTCTGTCTGCAAATTCTTTTCCCTTCTCAGTCAGACAGACCTTCTTCGACTTCCCATTGACAGCTTCCAGATAAATAATGTCGTCTTCTTCCAGTTTACGAAGTGCGGAATTGACTGTTTGCTTGCTAAGTCCGGTATATTTGCAAATATCGCCCAACAAATAGCTGTCTCCAAAATTACAGATAGTATAAAGGATTTTGGATATACTGTCGGATATGTTTAATTTCAGCGATAATTCATGATAAGTCGCTTCAATTTCACCCAACAGATGATTATATCTTTTCATTTCTTTTGAACTTTTAATACTCAATGGGAACCTCCTTTTGTACGAAATCATACGGACGCATTAT
>CALWLV010000112.1 GCA_944381595.1 uncultured Roseburia sp. | reverse complement strand
CATTGGTGAGTGCAGTGGTTTTGATTTGCACCAGTGTATGTATTGTAACACAGAGGAGAAGGAAAAGAGATAATAAATAGTGAGGTGGCTAAATGAAGAAAAAATTGATATTAAGAATCGTATTGTTAGTGGCTTGTTTTGTTGCTGGAATAATATGCATAACGTATATTCAGAATCAGCACAATAAGGAAGAAATAGACAAGTGTGTTTTATATTTTAATCCCGTAATCCCGCTGGAAATAAATAGTCAATCGGTTATTCAGGAGATTGAACAGGAAATTCAGGGATTGCATTTAGTAGAGTGTAAGGAAGAGATAACATCTGAGGGAGCTGTTATTGTGGAATTTTATAAAGGCGAAAGTGTGAGAAGAGTTTCTATTTCAGGAAATTATGTTTTTCTTGATGATTGTCAATATAAAGGCAAGGAAGAGGAAATAATTGATTTGCTTGATTTATTAGAGGAGGCCAAATAAAAATGATGAAATTAGGCGTGTTATTATTAGGCGGCATCATGATGCTGTCAGATATTGAAAATCCGGAGTCGGATGATCAGATTGATGTCGGAAAGACAAATACATCAGTTCAGGCAGTTACTATGGAAATGATGGATGAGTTGAATAAAGAATATGAGAAGAATTTTGATTTTAATGGTGCAAGCTATCTGGAAGAGAATTCACTCTGTGTGATGAATAGGGATCCTTATATGCAAATTCTGGTTGGAACTGACGGATATACAGATTATGAGTGCCGCTCGCTTGTGGCTTCCACAGTTCTGCCGGTGTTTTTAACGCATATTTTTACGGACCAGGAGATATCTCTTACTGTCACGCCGGAAGAATTGGAAGAATATTTTAAGAGTACAGAGGAAATCAGCCGTGATATCAGGGATAAGGCAGAATATGTACAGCGTACGTTTTCGGAAACTCAGTATGGTGGTGTATTTTACGATAAAGAGGCGGGAAAGGTCAGTGTGTATGTAACGGATCAGAGTATTTCAGAAGAATTGGAACAGGCAGGGATTTTGTGCGTGGACGGTTCCTACTCTCTGGATGTTCTTTATGAAACATTGCGGGAAGTCTGGAAATACAGGAAGGAATGGGGCATAAATTATATCGAAGTTAATCCATGTATCAATCGTATTGTGATATATGGAAGTGACAGAGAAGGGATTTCAAGACGGCTGGCACAGAAGGAGATTACCTGCGCAGTGGTAAAACAGGGAGTGGTACTCCATCCTGGAGATTTGGACAGGACGTTGGATTTGGGAAATCTGAAGACAGATGATCCTGACGTGGTGTACCATATTTTAAAGTCAGAGAGAGCGGAGTCCGATACAAAAATCAGAGAAGGGCTGAAAATTCTGAAAGAGGAATATCCGGAATATGAATGCAGAAATCTTCTGATACGGATTGTGGCAGATGGAAACTATGAGCGATATCTTGATTTTGATAAGGAACTGATTGATTTTGTAAATGAGCTTCCGGAATATAACCCAAATACGAAAGATCCCGTAGAAGAACTGTTGTTTGGGGATCCCCAACGGATTGAATTAAAGAGTCAGCTCCGGGAGTATCGGAATTTATATCCGGAAAAAGATTATGAACAGATCTATCAGGAGTTTCTTGCGGACTGGGAGGATACTTCCGTAGTTTCCAGGGAGAAGAAGATGTATGATTTGACCATAAACAGGTTTGCGGGGGAATTAAGCGTGGACAATCAGACACAGGAGAAGAAGATGGATAAGAAAGACGAAGATGCCCATGGAACATCGGATACTCTCCCGGCAGCCGTGGCAGGATGTGTGGCACTTGCTCTTGGCAGTATGGTTCTATGGAGAATAAAAAAGTAACGATTCACATATGAAAAGGATTTTATAAATGTCAATCAAAAATGCTTGACAAAAATATTTGCATGGTGTATGATAACCACTGTGCCAAAAACCTGTCAAGGAGAGTGTTATGGAATTAATCGTAAAGAAGGCGTTACTCTATGATTTCTATGGAGAACTTCTGACCGAACATCAGAAGGGAATATATAGTGATTATATTTTAAATGATATCGGGATTAGTGAAATAGCAGCGGAGAGAGGAATTAGCAGACAGGGCGTTCACGAACAGGTGAAACGCTGTGAGAAGGTTCTGGAAGGCTATGAGGCGAAACTTCATCTGGTTGAAAAGTTTCTAAAGGCCAAAGAGATGGTGTCAGAGATTAACAAGCTGGCAGGAAGATTTCAGGAGACAAAGGAGCCTTCCCTGATTCATCAGATTCAGGAAATCTCCAATTGTATTTTAGAAGAATTTTAACCGGAAAGAACAGGAGGGAGCTTTATATGGCATTTGAAAGTTTATCAGACAAGCTGCAAAACATATTTAAGAATTTAAAAGGCAAAGGTCGTTTGACGGAAGCAGATGTAAAGGCTGCTTTAAAAGAAGTTAAGATGGCATTGCTTGAGGCGGATGTAAACTTCAAAGTTGTGAAACAGTTTATTAATTCGGTCACAGAACGGGCGATTGGTCAGGATGTTATGACAAGCCTGACGCCGGGACAGATGGTGATTAAGATTGTAAACGAAGAGATGGTATCCCTGATGGGTTCAGAAACCACAGAACTTTCTTTGAAACCCGGAGGAGAAATGACCGTCATTATGATGATGGGTTTACAAGGTGCTGGTAAAACAACGACTGCGGCAAAGCTGGCTGGTAAATTTAAGGCCAAGGGCAGAAAGCCATTGCTGGTGGCCTGCGATATTTATCGTCCTGCTGCTGTGGAACAGTTAAAAGTCAATGGTGAGAAACAGGGTGTGCCGGTTTTCTCCATGGGTACAGGTAATTCTCCGTTAAATATTGCCAAGGCAGCCATCGAACATGCGTCAAAGAATGATCAGAATCTGGTCATTATCGATACGGCAGGTCGTCTTCAGGTTGATGAAGAGATGATGAATGAACTGGTAGAATTAAAAGAAAATATTGAGATTCATCAGACCGTACTGGTGGTCGATGCCATGACAGGACAGGATGCAGTAAATGTTGCTTCCACCTTTGAAGAGAAGGTTGGAATTGATGGAGTTATCCTGACGAAGATGGATGGTGATACCAGAGGTGGTGCGGCGCTTTCTATTCGTGCCGTAACAGGAAAGCCGATTCTCTATGTAGGTATGGGTGAGAAACTTTCTGATTTGGAACAGTTTTATCCGGATCGTATGGCATCCCGTATTCTTGGAATGGGTGATGTTCTGACTCTGATTGAGAAAGCCGAAGCAGCAGTAGATGCTGAGAAGGCAAAGGAGATGGGGAAGAAATTTAAGAAGGCAGAGTTTGGCTTTGATGATTATTTGGAATCCATGGCTCAGATTCGTAAGATGGGTGGTCTGGAAGATGTGATGAACATGATTCCGGGACTTGGAGGACAACTGAAAGGCGCACAGATGCCGGATGAGAAAGCAATTGCCAGAACAGAGGCCATTATTTATTCCATGACTCCGGAAGAGAGAGCGAATCCGGCTATTTTAAATCCGTCCCGCAA
>CALWLV010000111.1 GCA_944381595.1 uncultured Roseburia sp. | reverse complement strand
AAACACTGGATGATTTCTTAGTTGAGAAGGTATTCCATGGAGAAACCGGTACACAGATGGAGCCGGATCCAAAGGATGTAGCAGGATTTGATGAATATCTGAAGAGATATACAGCAGGACTTCCAATCGAAAGAGCAGCTGTAGATTCTTTAAAGTAATACATACGAAATGAATCGAGAAAATCTGGTGTTTTATATCTATGAGGCACCGGATTTTTTCTGGTTTATTGAAGAAAAAAGAAAGAAATAACAAGATAAGTCTGATGGATTGATTAAAAATAATCATTGCACTATAGGAGCAAAAATGATATCATAGCGTATATTAATCATAGTATATGGAATTGATATATCTTAATTAACTTTTATAGCGTTTGGGAAAGGAAGATGGAAACATGAAGAATTTTGACAAATATGAAAGAGCATATTTTATGCCTCCTGAAGTGACTTATGATTGGGTAAAGAAAGATCACATAGAAAAACCACCTGTATGGTGTAGTGTGGATTTGCGCGATGGAAATCAAGCGCTGATTGAACCAATGAGCCTTGAGGAAAAGCTAGAATTTTTCCAAATGTTAGTAGAGATTGGATTTAAAGAGATAGAAGTTGGGTTTCCGGCAGCTTCCGAAACAGAATATAAATTTATGCGTACGCTGATTGGGCGAAATATGATTCCGGAGGATGTGACCGTGCAGGTTCTGACTCAGGCAAGAGAACACATTATCCGAAAGACCTTTGAGGCAGTGCAGGGTGCACCGCATGCAGTCATCCATCTGTATAACTCCACATCGGTAGCACAGAGAGAACAGGTATTCCGGAAAAACAAAGAAGAAATTAAACAGATTGCAGTAGATGGTGCAAAATTATTAAAAAATCTGGCCGAGGAAACGGAAGGAAACTTTACCTTTGAGTATAGCCCGGAAAGCTTCCCGGGAACAGAAGTAGATTATGCATTGGAAGTGTGTAATGCCGTGCTGGATGTATGGCAGCCATCCAAAGAGAAAAAGGCCATCATCAACATCCCGGCCACAGTGGAAAATGCCATGCCTCATGTATTTGCCTGTCAGGTGGAATATATGCACAAACATTTAAAATACAGAGAACATGTGGTATTAAGTGTTCATCCTCACAATGACAGAGGATGCGGAGTGGCCGATGCGGAGTTTGCTGTTTTGGCAGGTGCAGACAGAATCGAGGGAACATTGTTTGGAAACGGAGAACGTACCGGCAATGTGGATATTATCACAGTGGCTATGAATATGTTTTCTCATGGTGTGGATCCGAAACTTGATTTCAGCGATATGCCGGAAATCTGTGAATGTTATGAAAAATGTACCAGAATGAAAGTATCTCCAAGACAGCCATATGCGGGAGAACTGGTATTTACTGCATTTTCAGGCTCCCATCAGGATGCCATTGCCAAGGGCATGAAATATCGTGAGGAGAAGGAACAGAAACAATGGACGGTACCATATCTTCCGATTGATCCGATGGATGTGGGACGTACTTATGATAAAGATGTAATCCGGATTAACAGTCAGTCCGGAAAAGGCGGCATCAGTTATGTATTGAAAGAAAAATATAGCATGATGATTCCGGAAGCCATGAAAGAATCCGTTGGTTATATGATCAAAGATGTTTCGGATAAAGGTCATAAGGAATTGACGCCGGAAGAAATCTATGCTGTGTTCGAGGATAAGTATATCCATAATACACCGGTATTTCAGATTGTGGAATGTCATTTCAAACAGACAGATGGTATCGTTGCAGAAGCTGCCATTAATTACAAAAACCAGATTGCCAGAGCCAAGGCAAATGGAAACGGAAGACTGGATGCAATCAGCAATGTAATCAAACAGTATTTTGGTATCAGTTATGAATTATCTGTATATGAGGAACATTCCCTTGAAAGAGGCTCTTCTTCCAAGGCGGTAGCTTATGTGGGAATCCTCTGCAATGAAAAGAAATACTGGGGAGTGGGAATTGATGAAGATATTATCCATGCATCCATTAACGCATTGACAGTGGCAGTCAATCAGTTAGAGGAGATTAAAGATAAGACCATGGATGCCAGAATGAATGAAATTCTGAATTTCATTCAGGAAAATTATACTTCTGTTACGCTGGAGGATTTATCCGAGCATTTCCATCTTTCCAAGCCATATATGTCCAAATATATCAAGGAAAAATCTGGAGAGACGTTTGGAGATATTGTAAAAAATATCCGCATGAAGAAGGCAAAGACATTATTAAAAAATACCAGTATGACAGTGGAAAATGTATCCAGAACACTTGGATATGATAATGTGGAGCATTTTAGCCGCTCCTTTAAGAAAGTATTTCAGATGACGCCAATGCAGTTTCGAAATACTCGTTAGAAACAGGAGGGAAATATGTATTCTTTTCAGGATAAAGTCCGTTTTAGTGAAGTAGACCGTCACGGAAAACTTGGCATTCCTGCTTTGGTGAATTATATGCAGGATTGCAGCACATTTCAGTCGGAACATTTAGGATTGGGAATTGAACATTTAAAAGAAAGCCATCGGGCATGGGTGCTGAATTCCTGGCAGATTGAATTATTGGAGGATATTCATATTGGTGATGAAATCAGAATCGGTACATGGGCATATGATGCAAAAGGCGTCTATGGATACCGTAATTTTGAAATCAGTACATTAGAGGGAAAACCGTTGGCGCAGGCCAACTCTCTCTGGGTGCTGATTAACACCATGACCAATTCACCGGTGAAAGTAATGCCGGAAGATGTGGAAGCTTATGGAAAAGAACCACGGATTGATATGGAGTATCTGGATCGTAAGATTAAAATTACCGGAGAAGGACAGCAGCAAGAACCAATTATCATTAAAAAATATCATATTGATACCAACGGTCATGTAAATAACAGCTGGTATGTCTGGTTTGCCATGGAATATGTACCGGAAGATGATAAAATCAATGGTAGAAAAATCAACCGTCTTCGGGTGGAATATAAGAAATCAGCCATGTATCGTGATAAAATATACCCGGTGGTATATGAAAATGAGCAGGATATTACGGTGGCATTGCAGGATGAAGAGGGGCATCCATATGCAATCGTGCAGATGATAGCTCATGAATAAGAATCAAATTTCTCGTTATCTTACATGGACATGATGAGAAATATATGTTATGATAACAGTGTATTTTTCAGCATGAAAAAATGCTAATATGGATAGATGGGAGAGTTTTTATGAGCAAAGAATTACATTATAATAATCCATTGGTATTACAGAGAGCAGATCCGTATGTATATCGTCATACAGACGGTTATTATTATTTTACAGGTTCCGTGCCATCTTATGATTGTATTGAATTACGAAGATCGGAAACCATTCAGGGTCTGGCTGATGCAGAAACATTTGTAGTATGGAGAAAACATGAGGAAGGCGAGATGAGCCAGCATATCTGGGCGCCGGAACTTCATTATCTGGATGGCAAATGGTTTATTTATTTTGCTGCAAGTAAGAAAGACGATATCTGGAGACTTCGTCCGTATGTTCTGGAATGCCTTGGACAGGATCCTCTAAAGGACCAGTGGGTAGAGCGCGGTATGATGCAGCCGGCGGATAATGACGGTAAAACTTTCATTGATTTCTCTCTGGACGCCACTGTGTTTGAGGCAAATGGAAAGAGATATATGTGCTGGGCAGAGAAAACAGGCGGACAGTTTGCGGCTTCCAATCTCTATCTTGCAGAGATGGAATCTCCGACAAAATTAAAAACACCGCAGTTTATGCTCACAACACCGGACTATGACTGGGAAAGAATTGATTTCTGGGTAAATGAAGGTCCGGCAGTGATTAAAAATAACGGCAAGATTTACATTACATTTTCCGCTTCTGCAACAGGTGCATGCTATTGCATGGGACTGATGGAAGCAGATGAAAATGCAGATTTATTAGATCGTAATTCATGGAAGAAGTCCAGATATCCGGTATGCAGTACAGATGAGGCTAAGAAGATCTTTGGACCTGGACACAACAGCTTTACGGTAGCAGAAGATGGTGAAACACCGCTTTGTATTTATCATGCCCGTCCATATGCAGAAATCGAGGGTGATCCATTATATGATCCAAATCGTCATGCGATGGTTATGAAAGTTGTGTTTGATGAAGAAGGAAGACCGGTCTTTGATTTCGATAATGTATAGACGTCAGGACAGGCGGAATAAAACATTATGAGTTTGAGTAAAAATAAAATCCCGAAGATGAAAAACAAAATAATGGAAAAACTTCACGATAAGTCTTTTTGGAAACACTTTGGAATTTGTGCGGCGATAGCACTGGTACTGGGAACTGTGGTAAGTGTTTTTGTCTCAAAAGGAACCACGGTCAATGACATGATTATTCGTTATACCGAACCGCCTGCAGAGCAGTTGGAGACAGAGGGAAATCCGGTAGAAATCGAATCTCCGGCAGAGATACAGCCGGAGACGCAACCGGAAACACAGCCGGAGACACAACCAGAGACACAGCCGGAAACGATGGGTTATATTCCGGAGGTTCAGGTGAATTTACCAATACTTAGCACCAACCACCGTCCATGGATATTATCTGACCTGTCAGATATGTTCCACACTCTGTCACAGAAGAAATAAACTGAGCTGCTTCTTCAGGAGTGGCCAGGCGGCCGGCAGGGATTTCATCCACCAGCATAGCACGTTCTTCCGCACTTAAAAAACGATTCATATCAGTATCTATGGCACCAAATGCAATGGCATTCACTTGTATATTGCTTGGTGCCAATTCTTTTGCCAATGCCTTCGTAAAGCTATTGATTCCACCTTTGGAAGCAGAATAAGCAGTTTCACAGGAGGCTCCCACATTTCCCCATACAGAAGAAATATTAATAATTTTACCTTGTCCTGATTGGAGCATAAGTGGAATCACATGTTTGCACATGGTAAAAACAGAACCAAGGTTTATATCAATCAGATTTCTCCATTCTTCATAACTCATATCCTGCAGCAGACCAATATGAGAAATTCCGGCATTATTAATCAGTACATCAATACCGATGTGTTCTCTATCTATAATATCCCAGATATGTTCTTTACAGGCATTATAATCTCCAATATTCACGTTTGGGAAGATTCTTACATTCACTCCCAGATTTTCGGCAAGCTCTGCCGTTTCTTCTAACATTTCTTTGTTCTTATAGGAAGTAAGCAGCAAATCCCTGCCTTTTTTTGCAAATTCTAAGGCACAGGCTCTTCCGATTCCACGGGAGGCTCCTGTAATCATGACAGTGGTTCTCTTCATATTCATTGAATCCTTTCTATTATTATATACTACATTTATGATACATAGAAAAAAGCTATTTGTAAAGTTGTTAAGAAATATAGGAAAGATAGAAAAAAAGACAAAAGCGTTGGAATGTTCAGAAATTAACTTTTTGCAAAAATAGACTTGATTTTTATAAAAAAGTTGTTCCTGAGGAAGAAATTTGACATTTCAAATTTGCTTCCACATGTCAAGCAAAAGATTTCCACAAAATATGACAAAAGCAAAAAAGACAAAGAAAGTCTGTTCGAATGTGGAAAATGTGGAAAAAACGGTGGATTAATCAAAAATGAATTAAAAAAAGGGAATCAAAATGGAGTAATCCACCAAGTTATCCACATTATCCACATATATTTTAAAATTTCGACGGTGGATTTCTATTTTTCAGATATGGAAAAAACGAGGAATTTTGTAAAAAAAAATTATCTGATAATAAAGTTCGGGAATATAAAATAGAAAAAAAAGAGAAGAAAAATACATATTTTGATTGAAAAAAAATGCAAATGTGGTATAATAAAACCATAGAAAACGTCATGAATCAATGACGCCACCTTATAAACAGACCGTGAATAAGGAATAACTAGTTAAAGGAGTGGGCATCATGAAATTTACTATTTCAGGTAGAAACATCGAGGTAACTGAGGGATTAAAAACTGCGGTGGAGGATAAGATTGGAAAGTTAGAAAAGTATTTCTCACCGGAAACAGAAGCAATTGTCACATTGTCAGTTGAGAAGGACAGACAGAAGATTGAGGTTACCATTCCGGTAAAAGGAAACATTATCCGTGCGGAACAGATTAGCAGTGATATGTATGTTTCCATCGATCTCGTAGAAGAAGTCATTGAACGTCAGTTGAAGAAGTATAAGAATAAGCTGATTGATAAGAAACATGCAGGAGAAGGATTCTCAGCAGAATTCATCGAGAATGAATATGAAGAAGATGATTCTGTAAAGATTGTACGAACAAAGAGATTTGCAGTGAAACCGATGGATCCGGAAGAAGCTTGTGTTCAGATGGAATTGTTAGGTCATAATTTCTTTGTATTCTTTAATTCAGAGACAGAAGAAGTGAATGTGGTTTATAAGAGAAAAGGAAATACATACGGATTAATTGAACCGGAATTTTAATCAATCTTCTTTTTCATAACAGAGGTACCGCCATGGGAAACTATGGCGGTATTTTTCTGCTTGAAATATTCTTCTGATAACTGTATAATTTAACTTGACTTAATATAGTAAAAATATAGAAAGAAACAGGAAACAGAATGGATATTATAAAGAAAATCAGTGAAGAGTTAAATATTCAGTTATGGCAGGCGGAAGCTGCCGTTAATTTGATTGATGAAGGAAATACCATTCCTTTTATAGCCAGATATCGGAAGGAAAAGACAGGTGCACTCAACGATGAGGCACTTCGTAATCTGGATGAAAGATTAAAATATTTGAGAAATCTGGAAGAACGGAAAGAGTCCGTGCTGTCTGCCATTGCAGAACAGGAAAAATTAACGCCACAGCTGGAACAGCAGATTCGTGAAGCAGAAACATTGGTAGAGGTGGAGGATTTATACCGCCCGTATAAACAAAAGAAACGGACAAGAGCCATTATCGCCAAGGAAAAAGGATTGGAGCCATTGGCGAATATCATTTTTCTCCAGATGACTGCAAAGGCGTTGGAACAGGAGGCGGAAGCTTTTCTTTCAGAAGAAAAAGGTGTGGAAACGGTGGAACAGGCCATCAACGGAGCAAAAGATATTATAGCAGAGTCTGTTTCGGATGAGGCAGAATACCGGACCTATATACGTGAACTGACATGGAAAGAAGGAAATATCATTACCAAGGCGAAAGAAGAAAGTCAGGAATCCGTTTATGAGATGTATTATGATTTCTCAGATCCGCTGAAGAAATTGGCAGGACACAGAGTTCTGGCTATCAATCGTGGAGAGAAAGAGAAAATTCTGACGGTAAAAATAGAGACCAATGAGGAGCGTATCTTAAATTATCTCTATAAAAAGATCATAACCAGAGAAAATCCGATTACAACTCCGGTATTGAAGGAAGCAATCGAAGATAGTTACAAACGTTTGATTTTTCCGTCCATTGAGAGAGAAATTCGCAGTGAGCTGACAGAAAAGGCAGAGGATAATGCCATCAAAGTGTTCGGAAAGAATCTGGAACAATTATTATTACAACCACCAATCACAGGACAGGTTGTGTTAGGATGGGATCCTGCATTTCGTACCGGTTGTAAACTGGCAGTGGTAGATGCTACAGGTAAGGTATTGGATACTACCGTAATTTATCCGACAGAGCCACAGAAAAAAGTAAAAAAAACGAAAGAAGTCCTGAAAAAATTAGTCAAGAAATACGGCATTACATTGATTTCTGTGGGCAATGGGACTGCGTCCAGGGAATCCGAAAAAATTATTGTAGATTTTATCAAAGAATTGGATACGTCCGTGCAATATGTAATTGTCAATGAAGCAGGAGCATCTGTGTACTCTGCAAGTAAGTTGGCAACAGAAGAATTCCCGAATTTTGACGTGGGACAGAGAAGCGCTGCATCCATTGCAAGAAGACTGCAGGATCCATTGGCAGAATTGGTGAAGATTGATCCAAAATCCATCGGCGTAGGTCAGTACCAGCATGATATGAACCAGAAAAAACTGGGAGATGCACTGAGTACCGTAGTGGAAGATTGTGTTAATAAAGTCGGGGTGGATTTGAATACTGCTTCCGCAAGTCTTTTGGAATATATCTCAGGAATCAGCAAAACGGTTGCGAAAAATATTGTGGCATATCGGGAAGAAAATGGTAAGTTTACAGATCGAAAGCAGCTGTTGAAAGTTTCAAAGTTAGGACCGAAAGCATTTGAGCAAGGGGCTGGTTTTATGCGTATTCTGGATGGAACCAATCCGCTGGATCGCACCAGTGTACATCCGGAAAGTTATGAAGCAGCAGAGAAATTATTAAAGAAGCTGGGATTTGACAAAGAAGCAGTAAGGGAAGGAAAACTGTCCGGACTGTCCCAGATGGTAACAGATTATAAGAAGACGGCAGAAGAACTTGGAATCGGAGAGATTACTCTGAGAGATATTGTAAAAGAACTGGAGAAACCGGGAAGAGATCCTCGTGAAGAAATGCCGAAACCGGTTTTGAAATCCGATGTGTTGGAAATGACAGATTTAAAGCCGGGTATGGTATTAAAAGGAACCGTGCGCAATGTCATTGATTTTGGTGCGTTTGTAGATATTGGGGTACATCAGGACGGACTGGTACACATTTCTCAAATGTCAGACAAATATATCAAACATCCACTGGAGGTAGTTCATGTAGGTGATATTGTAGATGTGGCAGTCATGAGTGTGGATGTTCAGAAAAAGAGAATACAGCTGACCATGAAAGGAATACAGAAGTAGATGGAATTGAACATAGAATCACAAATTAATCAAAAAGAATTATATCACTTTCTGATGCATCATGCCTATTCGACCATATGGGGATTTACCGGGATTATCATCAGCGTCTGTGCCATGCTGGCATTCATACAGCTCTGCCTGACAGATTCGGATATGATATCAAAAGTATGTGTTCTGGTAACTGCGTTACTGTTTCTGGTCATACAGCCTTTGCGGCTGTACTTACAGTCCATGCGCCAAATGATCAACGATCCGGGATATCAGAAACCCATTCGATATCAACTGAACCATTCCGGAATTCATCTCAGTCAGGAGGAAGATCAGGCCTTTTATACCTGGGATCAAGTAGAGAAAGTCATTTCTACCAAACAGATTGTGGCAATTTATGTATCAAATAAAAGAGTTTTCAAGATTTCCAGAAGAGAAATTGGAGATCAGTATGAAGAATTAAAGAAGATTTTTCATGCATATGCCGTAAAGGCTGTAATTAAATTAAAATAGGAGTTTTCATGAGAGAAAAAACGGTAACAGTATTTGAAACAAATTGTACAGAGGAAACATTTGCAGTGGGTAAAAAATTGGCAGAACAGGCTGTACCGGGGCAGGTATATTGTCTCAATGGAGACTTAGGCGTTGGTAAAACGGTATTTACCCAGGGATTTGCAGAGGGACTTGGAATTACGGAACCGGTAAACAGTCCTACCTTTACCATTGTACAGGTATATGAAAATGGAAAAATCCCCTTCTATCATTTTGATGTGTACCGCATTAGCGATGTGGAAGAAATGTATGAAATTGGATGTGACGAGTATTTTTATGGGGAAGGCGTCTGCCTGATTGAGTGGGCAAATCTGATTGAGGAGATAATTCCAAAAGAAGCAATCGAAATAACCATAGAAAAAAATTTAGAAAAAGGGTTGGATTACCGGAAAATCACCCTGCTTTCTTAAGAAAAGAGGAAATGATGAAAATATTGGCGATAGAATCATCTTCCCTGACCGCTTCTGTGGCAATCGTGGAAGACGATGTAATGGTATCGGAATATACCATGAATTACAAAAAAACACATTCTCAGACATTACTTCCTATGATTGATGAGATGTGTCATCTTACAGACTATCAGTTGGAAGAAATTGATGCCATAGCAGTGTCTGCAGGCCCGGGCTCTTTTACCGGATTGAGAATAGGAAGTGCAACAGCCAAAGGACTTGGACTGGCATTAAATAAACCGTTGATACATATTCCGACGGTAGAGGCAATGGCATATAACCTGTGTTTTGCAACGGATTATATCGTTCCGATTATGGATGCAAGAAGAAACCAGGTATATACCGGCATCTATAAGGGAATGGATGGAAACATAGAAGAAGTGGAAGAACAGTGCATCACAGTGATAGAGGAACTGTTGGAAAAAGTAAAAAAATTGCAGGGCAAAGCAATCTTTCTTG
>CALWLV010000110.1 GCA_944381595.1 uncultured Roseburia sp. | reverse complement strand
TTATTAAAGTGCCTCTACTCTCGGTACTGCCACTCTGAATTTCTCAAAAAATCGGCAGATTGGTACTTTGGGTAGACATATCTATTTTTTTAGTGCAGTTTGCGGAAACTCAAGCAATTGTTCTATCAGTTATACCCATTTTTAACGAAAGGAATGATGTAATATACTAATAGTATGTCCTGAATGCAACCATAGCGTTTCAAATAAGGCTATTTCCTGTCCAAATTGTGGATACCCTATAAATTCTTTACCTGCAATTCAAAAAGCCGAAAATAAGCCACGAAAACAGCGAAAAAAACATAAGAAACTTCCGAACGGATTCGGCAGCATAAAGAAATTAAGTGGAAACAGAACAAAACCATATGCAGCTTACCCGCCAACAAAAGAATTTAAGCTAAACGGATCCCCTGTTACGGTGCCGGCTGTCGGATACTATGAAGACTGGTACGAGGCTTTCGATGCACTTAGGGAATATAACAAAAATCCATATGACCCGAAAGCAGAAAACATCACCTTTGCAGAATTATTTGAATTATACTATAAGAACAAATATGAAAATAATCATAAAAGAATTTTCTCCGAATCCTCAAAGAATTCCACTAAGGCAGCTTTCAAAAACTGTGCTTCCATACATAATCGGAAATTTAAAGATTTAAGAAAATATGATTTGCAAAACATAATAGATCACTGTGAGTTAAAACATTCAAGCCTGGAACTAATCCTAACACTTTTTAAACAGACGTATAAATACGCAAGAGAAAATGATATTGTAGAAAAAGATTACTCTGAATTTGTCCAGATAAATATTCCGGATGATGATGAAAGAGGAGTTCCTTTCTCGCAGGCAGAATTAGATATACTATGGAAAAACAAAAATCAGCCATATGTCGGCACTATTCTTATGATGATTTACAGTGGATTCCGCATTAAAGCATTTGAAACAATTGAAATAAACCTGGAAGAAGGATATTTGAAAGGCGGTGTGAAAACTGCTGCCGGAAAAAATCGAATCGTTCCAATACATGATTCTATAAAAGAATTTGTTAAATCATTTAATCCCCAGAAGTTTAAGGCTGTTTATTTCAGAACAAAGTGCTTTTACCCAACACTAAAATCGCTCGGCATTGATATGACTTCCTCTGGCTTAAAACATACCCCTCATGACTGCAGACATACTTTTTCATGGCTCTGCGACAAGTATAAGGTGGATGATCTTTCTAAACACCTTCTCATGGGACACGCTCTCGGAAATGATGTGGAAAAAAACATATATGGCCACAGAACATTGGAAGAATTAAAAGCAGAAATCAACAAAATTCAGATATAGATTTGTTACTAATTTGTCGCTAACCGTTTTTTAAAAAGTGATTTTTCGTACATTTTTATAACACTTTCAAAGTGGCGAAATCCTTTGTTTTTTGGGGATTATCGCCACTTTTCCAATATTTCTTAAATATTCCTTTCTTTAAAAATCGCTTAAAAACAACTTAGAATCTTCTTAAAACATCTTTTGTTATTTTTTTCATATAATATAACAATTGAGCCAAATCATGGAGGACTATATGAATTTTTGTTATCCCTTTATCAACACACCACTCCCATATCCATACCATGCACTGGAGCCATTTATCGATGAAAAAACCATGCATTTACACCATGATAAACATTTACAAACATACATAGACAATTTAAACGCATTACTGAAAGAGAATCCCATGTTACAAAAATGTTCACTGGAGGAGCTCCTGATTTCCTGCTGCAGACGTCCTGATTCGCTGCAAATTTCCATTGGAAATAATGCGGGAGGCGTATATAATCATCGTTTCTTTTTTGATGGAATGAGTAATGATGACAATCTGTCTATAGATGATTTTCTTCTTTTGGAAATCAATAAACATTTCTGTAATTTTGATCAGTTTAAGAATCAGTTTAAACAAGCTGCTTTATCCGTATTTGGCTCAGGATACGCCTGGCTTGTACTGGACAACGGAAGATTAAAAATCACCACTACCTCAAATCAGGATACTCCATTGGAAAAACATCAGTATCCTCTTCTGAATCTGGATGTTTGGGAACATGCCTATTATTTAAAACATTACAATGTCCGGGCCGCATATGTCGATGACTGGTTTCATGTTGTGAATTGGCATATGGTAAGCCTGCGTCTTGAAAAATGGCTTTCTTTTTGTACCTGACTCTTGATTTTTTTCTCATTTATTGTATAGTAAGAGATAGGGAATACCCTTTATTTTAATCAGTAAAAGGAGAAACTATGGAACCGCTTGTAAGTATCATTGTTCCTGTATACAATGCAGAAAATTTTATGGTCCGCTGTATTGACAGCATTTTAAATCAGGAATATCGAAATTTTGAGTTATTATTAGTAGATGACGGAAGTACAGATCATACAGGAGCAATCTGTGATTCCTATGCCGGGAAAGACCATAGGGTAAAGGTTTTTCATCAGGAAAATCAGGGGGTATCTCAAGCGAGAAACTATGCACTGGATCACGCATCAGGGGAATATATTCAATTCTTAGACAGTGATGACTGGATTAGTCCGGAAGCCACCAAGTTATTCGTACGCCATGCCCTGGAATATCACTGTGACCTAGTGATTTCCGATTTTTACCGGGTATCCGGCAACCGCATTTCACACAAAGGAGACATTGAAGAAGATCATGTGCTGACCAAACAGGAATTTGCAAATATTATGCTGGAAAATCCGGCCGATTTCTATTACGGCGTATTGTGGAACAAGTTTTTTCGCCGGGACATCATCGAATCCATTCATCTGCGCATGGATCCAAAAATCAGCTGGTGTGAAGATTTCCTCTTTAATCTGGAATACATCCGCCATGCCAATTCTTTTTTTGCGCTTCAGGTTCCAATCTATTATTATGTAAAACGAAAAGGAAGCCTTGTTTCAACCCAGAGTGCCAGCCTGACCAATACCATGAAGATGAAGCTTAATGTATTTGAGTATTATAATCAATTTTATAAAGATGTTTACGATAAAGAAACTTACGACAATATTCGCCCTCAGGTATACCGTTTCTTCTTTACTTCTGCCAAAGACGGTATGGTACCAATCACCCCTCTTCCGGGAAGTCAGAAACTGGGGGAGGAACGTCCGGTCTTTTCCAAAAATGCTCTGGAGAAAGATGGCATTTTAATGGATGCCTACCGCGACCGAAAATTATTGGAATATTATTTACAGACAGTGGCTAAAAAACATGACTTGACAGAAGAAGAAACACTTGTCCTATTCTACATACATCATTTGGATTGTTTTTCTAACATCAAAGAACTGGCGGAATATATGCACTGCAGCAGCAGAATGGTTTCTTCTACCCTGCAAAAGCTTGCCAAAAAAGAACTGATTCAGATTCCATCAGGAAAGAAAATAACTACGGTTTCTCTTCTTCCAGATTCCGACGCTATTTTGAAGGATTTGAGTCATGTGGAACATGATTATGATGCCATCTGCTTTTCCGGATTTTCCCCGGAAGAAAAAGAGCTGTATCAATCTCTTGCAAAACGTATCCAGACCAATATAAAAGACACACTGGGAAGGTTTTAACTTCTTCCCGGTGTGTCTCATACTTTTATTTATTCAATTTCCGTTGCCTCATATCCTGCATCTTCCACTGCTTTCTTCAATGCTTCCTCTGATACATCTGCAGTAAGCCAAACCTGAGCATGACCTTTTTCATGGCTCGCTTCTGCTCTTTCTACACCTTCTAAAGCCTCTAATGATTTCTTTACATGAGCTTCGCAGTGTCCGCACATCATACCATTTACTTTTATTGTTTTTACCATTTCTTCCATTTTCTTTGTCTCCTTTTCCTGTTTTGTTGTATGTGTTTCTTTAAACCAATTTAATCTAAGTGCATTCATCACCACGCAAAAGCTGGATAAACTCATGGCCGCCGCTCCAAACATAGGGTTCAGTTTCCATCCAAAAATCGGATACCAGACACCTGCTGCCAATGGAATTCCAATGACATTATAGATAAATGCCCAGAATAAATTTTCATGAATATTTCTTAATACATTCCGGCTTAACCTGATGGCTGTGCATACATCCATCAGACTGCTCTTCATCAGCACCACATCTGCTGCATCGATGGCCACATCCGTTCCTGCACCAATGGCAATTCCTGTATCCGCTGTCGTCAACGCAGGTGCATCATTGATGCCGTCTCCTACCATGATGGTTTTACCCTGTTCTTTTAACTGCCGAATGGCTTCTTCTTTTCCATCCGGTAAGACTCCTGCTTTTACCTCATCCACACCGGATTCTCTGCCAACCGCAAGAGCTGTTTTCTCATTATCGCCTGTCAGCATCACAACCTTTAATCCCATGGATTTCATTCTTGCAATGGCCGCTTTGCTGTCTTCCTTAATTTCATCTGCCACCGCAATCGTTCCAAGAAATCTTCCATCTATGGCAAAATAAAGAGGTGTTTTTCCATGGGAAGCAAGCTCTTCTGCCTGCTTTAAGGTTTCGTCAGGAATTTTTGCCATACCGGACACAAACTCCTTCTTTCCACCTATCAGTTTCTGACCCTTTAATTCTGCCATTAATCCCTTGCCTGCTGCAGCCTGAAATTGTTCCACTTCCTCTGACTTTTCTGAAATGTTATGCGTTTCACCATATACCACAATGGCTTTTGCCAACGGATGTTCACTCTTTCTTTCCAACAAATATGCCATGTGTAACAATTCTTCCCTGGAAGACTCCCCGGATGGAAGTACATCTGTTACCACCGGTTCACCTTTTGTAATGGTTCCCGTCTTATCCAGTGCCACAATGACTGCTTTACCGGTTTCTTCCAGTGAAATTGCATTTTTAAACAGAATACCGTGTTTGGCTCCCACACCATTTCCTACCATAATTGCCACTGGTGTTGCCAGTCCCAATGCACATGGACAACTGATTACTAATACAGACACGCCTCTTGCTAGGGCAAATCCTACTGTTTCTCCTGCCAACAGCCAGACAGCGATAGTAATGAGTGCGATGATAATAACCACCGGCACAAATACACCGGATACTTTGTCTGCCGCCTTGGCTATGGGTGCTTTGGTAGCAGAAGCTTCTTTTACCATCCGGATAATCTGAGACAATGCAGTATCTTCTCCTACCCGGACTGCCTGACATTTTAAAAATCCTGACTGGTTGATGGTTGCCGCAGATACCATATCCCCAACTTCCTTATCTACCGGAATACTCTCTCCCGTCAAGGCAGATTCGTTCACCGCACTAACTCCCTCCAGGATTTTTCCATCCACCGGAATACTCTCTCCCGGTCTTACCACAAATACATCACCAATCACTACCTCATCTACCGGTACCGTAACTTCCTGACCATCGCGAAGAATGGTTGCCGTCTTCGGTGCCAGCTGAATTAAACTTTTTAATGCATCGGTTGTCTTTCCCTTAGAGTAGGACTCCAATGTTTTCCCCAGTGTGATTAATGTCAGAATCATGGCTGCCGATTCAAAATAGAAATCATGGGTGTAATGAGAAACCATCTCCAGATTTCCATTCATCGCCGCAGCAGTCATGGCAAATAATCCATAGATACTATACAGATAAGAAGCTCCAGCTCCCAACGCAACCAAAGTATCCATGTTCGGTGCCCTATGAATCAAACCCTGAAATCCACTGATAAAAAACTTCTGGTTGATGACCATCACCATTGTGGTCAGTAATAATTGTACCAGTCCCTGAGCCATGGGATTCTCTGCCAGAATCTCTGGTACCGGCCAGCCCCACATCATATGTCCCATGGACAAATACATCAGCGGAAGCAAAATTACAATAGATGCAATAAAACGATGTTTTAATTTTCCAATCTCCTGATTCTCAAGGTCCTTCTGCTCTTCTGCCAGACTCATACCTTTGTCTTTCGTATCTTTTATCTTAGGGCTGGCACCGTATCCTGCATGCTCTACTGCGGAAATAATCTCCTGCTCGCTGGCAGTACCCTCTACTGTCATGGAATTTGTCAACAGACTGACTGCCACACTCTCTACGCCCGGAACTTTGCATACTGCCTTCTCCACATGGCTGCTGCAGGAAGCACAGCTCATTCCTGTCACAGAAAATTCTTTCATCACAAACCTCCTTTTATTTCATAAGTTTCTGCAAAAGAGTCACCAACTCCTCAATGGCATCCTCGTTACCCATACGGATATCCTCTACTACGCAGCTTTTTATATGATTCCCTAATAATACTTTATTAAAACTGTTTAATGCAGCATTGGCTGCTGAAACCTGCGTAATGATATCCACACAGTAGGCATCCTGCTCCACCATACGTTTGATTCCCCGAATCTGTCCTTCAATCCGATTTAAACGATTGATCAAATCCCGGTACTCTTTCGCTGTTCTATCTTTCTTTCGTTCTTCCTGCTCCATAACATCCTCCTTTTTTCTTCGTTCTTTTACATTATATACCCCATAGGGGTATGTGTCAAGTATAAAATAAACTCTGATAAATATTTCCATTTATCAGAGTCTGTTTCTATTGTTTCTGCAACTCCCGAAGCAATGCTATCTCTTCTGCCCATCCGGCATCATCATTTGGTGTTTCCAGAATAACCGGAAGGTTTGCCAATGCCGGGTGTATCAGAATCTTATGGAAAGTCTCAAGACCAAGATATCCCTGTCCAATCTTTTCATGACGGTCCTTGTGACTGCCCAGCTCATTCTTACTGTCATTTAAGTGCATGGCTTTCAATCTGGATAATCCAATGACACGGTCAAACTCTGCCAACACACCGTCTAAATCATGAACAATGTCATATCCTCCATCCCACACATGACAGCTATCCATGCACACACCTATTTTTTCCTGAAGTTCCGGCCGAATCCTTTCCAGAATCATCTGAAGTTCCTGAAAATTTCTTCCGATTTCTGTTCCCTTTCCGGACATGGTTTCCAATAAAACAATGGTAGTCTGGGTTGGACTCATACACTGATTCAGCATATCTGAAATCAGCTCCACCCCTTTTTCCACCCCCTGTCCTACATGGGAGCCAGGATGAAAATTATAATAATTTCCCGGAATATATTCCATTCTCTTCAAGTCATCTGCAAATGTTTCTCTTGCAAATTCCAGTATTTCCGGCTTTGCTGCACAGGCATTCATGGTATAAGGGGCATGTGCCACTACCGGACCAAAGGAATGTTCTTTGGCCAGTCTCCGATAATGTTCCACATCTTCCGCTTCTATATCCTTCGCCTTACCACCTCTTGGATTTCTGGTGAAAAATGCAAAGGTATCTGCTCCCAGTTTCAGCGCCTGCTTTCCCATCGCTTCGTATCCTTTTGAGGATGATATATGGCTTCCGATAAACATGTAAAGTCTGCTCCTTTCAGCAATTTTTAAAAATCATCTTCTTCCTCTTCTACAAATCCGTCTTCAACATAACGCATATTCTTTGCCATTTCTCTGCGTAATGTTTTCACCGACTGAACAATATACAAGATAATAACCAGATCTGCAATACCATCTGCAATTAAAATACATCCCAGGAAAATCATCAGTGCAGATGCTGTGTCAAAAGGATTTACAATGGAAATGATTCCCAGAACAATCATTAAAATTGCTGTTATCAAAACCCATATCCATCCATTTACCTTGATTCTTCCTAAATCAATGGCATACTGAATTTTCAAAATACCATCGACCAACATAACGATTCCAAATACCGCAGTAATAAATTGGGCCAGCACATCCGGCTTTGCAATAATTGCAACTCCTACAATCAACAGAGCTGCTCCCTGTACCATTCCATAAGATCCAAATACTTCTATGGAATCAATCTTAAAATGTGCCACCAGACGGACAAGTCCCCAAAGACACGCTAAAATTCCCGTTGCATAGCAAATAATCCTGGTGGAAGATTCCGGAAATGCAATAAACAAAATCCCCATGGCTATCAGTGCCAATGCAAGGAAAATAACCTCCTTTTGAAATTTCGATATGGCTTTATTCAGTGCTTTCATATATTTCTCCTTCCCGTGATTTTCAACTGTTGATTTCTTATTATACATCATTCTTCCCTTTCAATTCAAGCACTATTTCTTTTCGTTGATACAATTTTATTGTCATTCGGAAAAAATCGTGCTAAAATAAAAAAGTACAAAAAATATGATGAAAAAAGGAGTAAAACAATGAGTATAAGAATTGGAATCTTAGGATACGGAAATCTTGGACGCGGTGTAGAATGTGCCATCCGTCAGAACGAAGACATGGAACTTTGTGCTGTATTTACCAGAAGAGCCCCGGAAACACTGACCATACAGACACCAGATGTACCGGTATGCAATGTCAATGATATCCCTGACTGGAAGGATAAGATTGATGTGATGATTCTCTGCGGCGGAAGTGCAACAGATCTTCCAGAGCAGACAAAGAAATATGCTGAACTGTTCAACGTTGTAGATAGTTTTGATACCCATGCAAATATTCCGGAACATTTTTCAAATGTAGATGCCGTTGCTAAAGCTGCAGGAACTGTGGCTATTATCTCAGTAGGCTGGGATCCGGGAATGTTTTCTCTGAATCGTATGTATGCAAACGCAATCCTGCCAGATGGAAATGATTATACGTTCTGGGGTAAGGGTGTAAGTCAGGGACATTCTGATGCAATTAGAAGAATTGATGGAGTAAAAGATGCAAAGCAATATACAATCCCAGTGGAAGCCGCTCTTACATCTGTCAGAAACGGAGAGAATCCGAAACTTAGCACAAGAGAGAAACACACAAGAGAATGTTTTGTCGTTCTGGAAGAAGGTGCAGACGCTGCCAGAGTAGAATCTGAAATCAAGAATATGCCGAATTACTTCGCTGATTATGATACCACAGTTCACTTTATCTCAGAAGAAGAGCTGAAGAAAAATCACAGCGGAATCCCTCATGGCGGTTTCGTATTGAGAAGCGGTAAGACAGGCTGGAATGGTGAGAACAGCCATATTATCGAATACAGCTTAAAATTAGATTCCAATCCTGAATTTACAGCCAGTGTAATTGCAGCTTACGCAAGAGCCGCTTACAAGCTTTCCAAAGAAGGCCAGAAGGGATGTAAGACTGTATTTGATATTGCACCTGCATATCTAAGCAACAAAACTCCGGAAGAGTTAAGAGCTACTCTATTGTAAACACCGGAAATAGGGAGGTTGTAAGAAAAATGAAACTCATCTTAAGTGATAAAAATTTGGATATACCGGAAATCAATCATTCTTCCATAGAATTTATTGATTTGTCGAAATTAAAGATAGCAGGCTGTATTGGCTGTTTTCAGTGTTGGACAAAAACACCCGGGAAATGTGTAATACGAGATGACGCAGTAAATGTTTATCCTCGTATCGCAAAAAGTAATAAAGTCTTGTATATCAGCAAGGTGAAATATGGCAGCTATGATACGATTATGAAGACTATGCTTGAACGCGCTATCCCTATTCAGCAGGCATTTATCCGTTTACTACATGGGGAAACACATCATGTTCAGCGTAATGTCATTCCCAAACAAGCCGTAATTATCGGATACGGAGATATCTCTGCAGAAGAGCAGGGTATCTTTCGCCAACTGATAGAACGCAATGCATATAACATGAATTTTGAAAGTAATCGCGTTATTTTTGTTCCGGAAAATGAGTTAGAGCAAATCGTAAGACAGGAGGTGCTGTCATGGGAAAAATAATGATAATAAATGCCAGTCCAAGGGCTCCTAAATCAAACTCCCGGCAATATGCCGAACTATTCGCAAAGAATTGTAAATTGGAAGCAGAATATTTTTGTGTTACAAAAACAAATCACCCGGATCTCTGCCATGAAGTGGAACGGTTTTCGGATATTTTATTTGTCTTTCCCCTTTATGCCGATGGCATCCCAGTAACACTTTTGAACTTTCTGAAGGCAATGGAAGCATATGCCCCGAAAAAGAAACCCGTGATATCCGTTTTAATCAACTGTGGTTTTATTGAGCCACAGCAGAATAATATTGCAGTAAAAATGATACAGCTGTTTTGTAAGAAAAACGGATACCCATTTGGTTCTATTTTGAAAATCGGAGGTGGAGAAGCCATACTTTCCACCCCGTTTCAAGTATTGGTAAAAGCAAAAATTAAAAAACTGGCTGCTTCTATTACCAAAGAAAAATACCAGACCTTGCAAGTCACAATGCCACTTACCAAAAAGATGTATCTGAAAGCATCCACTGGTTATTGGGAAAATTATGGCAAGAGGAATGGTATTACAAAAGAAGAAATGGCAACCATGAAAATTGAAGAAGAAAGTTCACCTTAATAAATGATAGCCTGAGAGAATCCTTTCTGTCAGAAAGGATTCTCTGAAGCATATCGCTCCGTCTCCGGCTGGTTATAATTTATTTCCTGATGTGCTACTCCTATCAACTGAAAGACCTCATATAATGCCTTTCCATAATGTCCGAATGCCACTGCCCCATGATGAGGGTAGTTTTTCTCGATTAAAACATATCTGTAAAATCTTCCCATTTCTTTAATGGCAAATACGCCAATGCTTCCAAAGGATTTCGTGGCAACAGGAAGCACCTCACCTTCCGCAACATAAGCTCTGAGAATATTATCTGATGTAGACTGAAGCCGGAAAAAGGTAATATCTCCCGGTATAATATCTCCCTCCAGGGTTCCATTTGTCACCTCTTCCGGAAGACTTCTCGCCATAATCATCTGATTTTTCATTTCACATTTTGAAAGTTTTCCTGCATATGTATTTCCACAATGAAATCCCATAAATACGTCTGTGTGTTTATAATCAAACTTTCCACTGATGGATTCCTGATACATATCCTTTGGAACGGAATTATTAATATCCAATAATGTGACTGCATCCTCGCTGACACAGATTCCGATAAATTCACTTAACGCTCCGTAAATATCCACTTCACAGGACACCGGAATACCCCTTCCGGTAAGACGGCTGTTTACATAACATGGTACAAACCCAAATTGAGTCTGGAATGCCGGCCAGCACTTTCCTGCTATGGCAACGTACTTTCTGTACCCTTTGTGAGTTTCTACCCAGTCAAGCAACGTCAGTTCGTACTGGGCTAATTTGCTTAATATTTCCGGTTTTTTATTTCCTTCCCCTAATTCCTTTTCCATATCGGCAACCACATCAGGAATACGTGGATCATCTGCATGATTATGAAAACTTTCAAATAAATCAAGCTCCGAATTTTCTTCAATCTCTACTCCGAGGTTATAGAGCTGCTGAATGGGAGCATTACATGCCAGAAAGTTCGTAGGTCTTGGACCAAATGAAATAATTTTCAGTTCTGAAAGACCTATGACAGCTCTGGCAATCGGGATAAATTCATGAATCATATCTGCCACATCCCCGGCATCTCCTACCGGATATTTCGGAATATATGCTTTCACGTTTCTAAGCCTTAAATTATAGCTTGCATTCAGTATTCCGCAATATGCATCACCTCTTCCCTGAACCAAATCATTTTGACTTTCCTCTGCTGCCGCCACAAACATTTTGGGACCTTCAAAATGCTTTGCAAGAAGTGTTTCCGATATTTCCGGCCCAAAATTACCCAGATATACACACAAGGCATTACAGCCTGCCGATTTTATATCCTCAAGTGCCTGTACCATGTGTATTTCACTTTCCACAATACAGATTGGACATTCATAAATATTCTCCGCACCATATTTTTCTGTATAAGCTTTCACCAAAGCTTTTCTTCTGTTTACCGACAGACTTTCAGGAAAACAGTCCCTGCTTACTGCTACAATCCCTATTTTTACTTTTGGAATATTATTCATAATAAAACCTTCTTTCTACTTACATAATACATCATATATTTCTTTGCAGGCAGGATATATCTGCCTGAATTTTTCATATTGTTTTTGATATTTCACAACCAATTCCTCATCCGGTTCGATGGTTTTCTCAACCTGAACCAGCTTATCCGCTGCCTCCTGTACATCCTGATATTCTCCACAGGCGGTAGCAGCAAGAATGGCTGCACCATATGACGGACCTTCCTCATTCTTCAGGATATCTATTTTCAAATTAAGTACATTTGCCAATATCTTTATCCAGTATCTGCTTTTTGCACCTCCGCCGCATATCTTGGTTCTTTCCACATGAATTCCAAGATTTTTGGCTATTTCCAACATATCTTTAAAGGCAAATGCAACTCCCTCCAAAACTGCCTGAGTCATATCACCTCTGGTTGTGTTCATCGACATACCGATAAAGGTTCCTCTGGCATTTGGATTATTATGAGGAGAACGCTCTCCCATGAGATATGGAAGAAAATATACGTGATTTTCTCCCAGTTTTCCCATATTCTCCTGCTCCTGCATATACTCCTTTGTCTCTAATATGTTTTCCATCCACCATTTGTTACAGGAGGCTGCACTTAGCATACATCCCATCAGATGATACTTTCCGTTGCCGTCACAAAAGGAATGAAGTGCATGATTCTCATCTGCATAAAATTTGTCCGATGATATAAAAAGTGTTCCACTTGTTCCCAGAGAAATATTGCACCCTCCGTCTCCTACTGTTCCGGATGCCACTGCCGCTGCCGCATTGTCACCGGCTCCTGCTGCCACCTTCACAGCGGTCGTCATACCGGATAAGTTTGCAGCAGTCTCAGAAACATTGCCTATACACTCATAGCTTTCAAACACTCTTGGAAGCATATCTTCTTTGATACCGCATATATTGCACATTTCCTTTGACCAGCATCTGTTTTTTACATCAAATAACAGAGTCCCTGATGCGTCGGAAACATCTGTACCAAATACACCGGTCAACATATATGCCAGATAATCCTTCGGAAGCATGATTTTGTGAATCCTTTTGAAATTTTCCGGTTCATGCTTCTTAAGCCATAAAAGCTTGGGTGCGGTAAAGCCCGCAAATGCAATATTTGCCACATAATCCGATAGCACTGACGTTCCGATTTGTTTGTTTAAATAATCGCACTCCTCCTTTGTTCTTCCGTCATTCCATAGAATACATGGACGAATCACTTCATCTTTTTCATCCAGGATTACAAGCCCATGCATTTGTCCGCCAAAGCTGATGCCTGCAAGCTGAGCTTTATCGACTCCCTCTGTCAGTTCTCTGATTCCTGCAATGGTTTCGTTATACCAATCTTCCGGATTTTGCTCAGACCAGCCTGATTTTGGAAATGATATGGGATATTCTCTGGAAATTGTTTTCACTACTTTTCCCTGACTGTCCATAAGCAGCAGTTTAACCGATGAAGTTCCTAAATCAACTCCTATATAAAACACTCTCTCACCTCCATATGTATGCATTTTTCTCCTAATAGCTTTTCGCTTCTTGCATCCGGCTGCTGTCCTCCGATATAAATATCATAGGCCTGGGATATTACCGGATTTCCTGCCTGGTCATACACCTCAAATGCTTCTTTTGTAAGCTCCATTTTTATTTTCTTCTCTTCTCCTGCTTTCAAGGATACCTTCTGAATCTTTTTCAGCTGTGCATTCGGTGACCATTCTTCCCTTGCTTTTATATACACCTGTACCGTCTCTACCCCATCCATACTGCCTGTATTTTTTACTGTTACAGTTACTTCCACTCTGTCCTTTTCCACCTCAACGGATGGATTGTTATATTGAAATTTGGTATAAGACAAACCATAACCGAATGGATAAAGGGCTTCCTTCTTCATATATCGATAGGTCCTGTTTTTCATGGAATAATCCGTAAACTCCGGCAGTTCTTCCATGGACTGATAGAAGGTAATCGGAAGTTTTCCTTCAAAATTTGCTTCTCCAAAGATTAATTTTGCAATGGCTTTTCCTCCTCTTGCACCCGGATACCAGCCCTGAATAATTCCATCCAGATTTTCTTCTTCCCAATTCAGCGTCATGGCACTTCCTGTCATATTGATAAGAATGACCGGTTTCCCGCTCTCTTTTGCAATTTTTAAAATATCATGCTGAATACCCGGTAAATGTAGATACGGCTTATCCCCCATACCATAATCACTTCCGGTATCTCCTTCTTCCCCTTCCAGGGTGCCATCCAGTCCCATGACTGCAATAACTACATCACTCTCTTCACAAATTTCTTTTATCTCCGCAATACGGTCATTTTTATAAGCCATCGGATTTATCTGATCCCGGAAGAAATGACAGCCTTCTGAAAATAACACTCTGACTTCGTCACCAACATAGTCCTGTATTCCTTCTAATACAGTAATATATCGGGAAGCTGTTCCCTCATAGTTTCCGTCCAGTGATCTTCTGTTATTTGCATTCGGACCTATCACAGCAATGGTCTTTAATCTGCTCTTATCCAACGGAAGGATATGGTCCTTATTTTTCAGTAGAACAATGCTTTTTTCTGCTACTTTTTCATTCAGGATTCTCATCTCCTTTGAATCAACAACAGAATACGGAATCTTATCATAAGGATTATCGCCGTCCTCACTGAACATTCCCAATTTTTCTCTTGTGGTCAGTATTCTTTCTAATGCCTCATCAATCCTCTCAACAGTTACCTTTCCCTCTTCCACTGCCTTTACAAGATTAGGAAAACAAACTCCCAGGTTAAAATCACAGCCATTCATAAGTGCCATAGCTGCACTGTCTGTAGGGTTATCTGTAACCTTGTGTCCTTCGTGGAAATCTACCAGAGCCAGAAAATCTGATGTAACCATACCTTCAAAGCCCCATTCATCACGAAGTATCTCTTCCAGCAATCTCTTGCTTCCGCAGCATGGTTCTCCGTCCAGACGGTTGTAGGCTCCCATAACTGCTTCCACCTTTCCTTCCTGAACACAGGCTTTAAATGCCGGCAAGTAAGTTTCCCTCAAATCCTGTTCACTGGCATGTGAATCAAAGGAATGTCTTACCCCCTCAGGTCCGCTGTGTACTGCAAAATGCTTTGCACAGGCAGCAGTTTTTAAATACTTCTCATCATATCCCTGCATACCCTTGATATAGGCAACCCCTAACCTGCTTGTAAGATAAGGGTCTTCTCCATATGTCTCGTGTCCTCTCCCCCATCTTGGATCTCTGAATATATTCACATTTGGAGCATAGAAGGTAAGTCCTTTATAAATTCCCACATCTCCGTACTTCTGCTGCATATTATATTTTGCTCTGGCTTCCGTGGAGATTGCATCTCCCACAGTCTCTAACAATTCCTCATCAAAGGTTGCGCCAAGGGCGATTGCCTGTGGAAATACAGTGGCAATACCGGCTCTTGCTACTCCGTGAAGAGATTCATTCCAAAAGTTATATTCTTTTATCCCCAACCTCTCAATCGCTTTCGCCTGGTGAACCATCTGTGATACTTTTTCTTCCAACGTCATTTTTTCAATCATTTCTTTTATTCTTGTTTTCATTTCATTCTGCACCTCTCTTTATCAGTTTCTTTTACTCTACTTATACATCTTATTTCAATAAAATGCTTATCAATTCTTGCTATTTTTTTATTGATTTTTGCTAAATAGATGATAAAATGAATAAAAAGGAGTGAAAAATTATGAATATTAACCAAAACAGTTCACAGGAACCAACTCATGAAACAATCGCATTTAGGGAGAATTCTACTGTTTTAATTTGGAAAAATTCGCAAAATATAAGCTATCGTCCTCATTGGCATACAGTTATGGAGGTCATTATACCATTAGAAAATTACTATGATGTATTGGTTCATGAAAAGAATTATCATCTTCTTCCCTATGAGATACTGATCATTCCTCCCGGTGAAATTCATTCATTACATGCTCCTGATACAGGAATCCGAAATATCTACTTAATAGACCTATCATTTTTAACAAAAATAAAAGGATTTGCTTCTATTCAGTCACTGATATCTCAGGCTGTTTATCTCACTCAGAGGAGTCATCCTAAAATTTATAAAAGTATTCTGAATCAGTTTCTCGACATTGCAACGGAATACTTTCACGATAAGGAATATTGTGAAATCACTATTTATTCTATGGTTTTAAAGATTTTTTCTGAATTGGGATATTGCAGAACACAAGACAGTGATTTATTTGCTCACTGCAGAACGGATAAAAAGAAAGAGTATATTCAGAAACTCAATATTGTTTTGGATTTTATTGACATCAACTATGCAGAAGATATCAGCTTAGATAAAATGGCTGATATGGCCGGATTTAGCAAATACCATTTTTCCAGACTATTTACCCAGTATACAGGACATACTTTCTGTGATTATCTAAATCTCCGAAGAATACGTGCCGCCGAAATCCTTCTTTCAGGAGATGAGCTTACTGTTACTGAAGCTGCCATGCAATCAGGTTTTTCCAGTATTGCTACCTTCAACCGGGTATTTAAGTCATTAAAAAACTGCAGCCCTACCGAATATCGCAATTTGAATAAGCTTTCTTCTGTTTACAAAAATCAATAAAAGGTATTGCAAAATATATCTGTCTATTTTGCAATACCTTATAAATCACCAAAACAATTAACGAATCCTCAATTTGGTTGTCACCTGTTTATACTCATCACGCAAATCACGTTCTTCAGTTAAATCAAGCACCGGCATTCCATCTATATCAAAATGAACTCTTCTTATACCGCTGCTTCTGGCACCTTCCACTCCCGGCCTTGCATGATAGGCATTCCATACATCTCCATTTTCATCAATCACATAGGCATTATGCCCCGTACCATATTCACCCTCCACACTTCTGGAGGTCAGGATAGGATAATTGTTCTTTATCCAGTTCCTTCTATCCAACAGATTTTTTCCTTTTTCAATGGTCAAAATTCCTACCACATAAGAAGTATCAATTGCCGCGGCAGAAAATGTGATATATAATCTGTCTTTGCCTGCCAAAGCAAATGGTCCTTCATCAACAAAGGTATGATTGTTTTCCCATCCATACTCCGGTTTTGATAACAGTACAGGATCGGACGAAAGCATCCATGGCTTTTGCGGATTCAATTTTGCAATATAGAGCCATGCTCCAAGATCCTTTGGAAGAAACTGTCTTTGGGACCAGATTACATAATATTCACCTTCCCACTGAAAACAAGTCATATCCAGTGTAATTTCTTTTCCCATCTCGCAGATATCCGTTCCATCCTTACGAACAATTCTCCTTGGTTTTAACCAGTCTTCTTTGCAGATTGGATTGCCCCCTTCCCGCAGCTTCATGATGTAACTTTCTTCACAGAAGAATTCTCCCGGTGTTGCCGCGTGGAAAATATACAATTCTCCATTCACCTCATGAAGTTCCGGTGCCCACAAAAGTCCTCCTATACCCGGATAAGTATCAGCACTTAAAATCAAGTGTTCCGGCGCATTTACCAAATCTGCTATCCTGTCAGCTTCCCGAATATAAAGGGTATTGTTTCCATCTGCATCATTCGTGGCAATAAAATAGTATTTGTCTTTCCATTTTGCCACACAGGGATCTGCACGGTGAAAGGCTACCGGAAACGCAAAATGCTCCTGATGAATGGTTCCTTTCAACTGATAAACACCTTTCTTTGAAAAATCAATATCTGTCAAATCCCAGTCTATCTGTTTAAAAGCCCTTGTTCCATCACTATATCTTGCAACTGCTTTTATCTTTTTCAAGTCTTCTTCCGTTTCAACCTCTATCTGTTCCGGAACCTCCACTCCGGTATGAATTGGCGTTACCAGTTTTTTCTTCAATCTCTCTGCCAATTCTTCCGGAATTTCTATTTGATTGTGTTCCTTTGCTCCTTCAATATTACTGATTATTGTTTCTTCCCTGATTGGCTCCGAATCAACCGGAATTGTAGAAAGTTCAAGGCTCTGTAAGCTTTTTACAACCGCCTTTCTCCATTCTTCCTTCTGATTGCACCAACACAGACAATACATATCCTTTTCCCCATCATAAACACAAACAACCTTTTCTATATACTCCTCTTCCAGATATAATAATCCCAGTTCTTCGTATTTCAGAAAATCTCCTGTTGTAAATACTACGATACTTCCTTTGCTCTCTTCATCCTTTTCTCCGTCCGCTCCGGTGCGTACCGCCACCACTCCATAACCATCCCTGCATTGGAAAATAAATGGATTCTTAATGCTTTTCGCGTTCAGCGAACCATCCTCATTTTCCGTAGCCCTTACAAATAAAACTCCTGAATTATGATTCAGTGCCTCAAACTTCTTTCCATCTTCGCTCATTGCCAAATGCATACTATATGCAAGTCTGGCATCATAAATAACTTCATTTATGGGTTCTCTGGTATAATTCAATAAAAATGCCATATTGTTTTCCTTCCTTGTATGATTTTGTATTTTGGCATTATATTAACAAGAAACCCACCGTTTATCTAATCAAATTTTGCGATTTACTTCTCACTATTTGCTTGTTCCATTGCAAGCAACTTCTCCTTTTTATCAATGCCGCCTGCATAACCTGTCAGACTGCCATTTTTACCGACAACACGGTGGCAGGGAATGATGAGTGAAATGGGATTGTGTCCCACAGCGCCGCCGACAGCCTGCGCAGACATGGTAGAAATTCCCCTTTGTTTTGCAATTCTGCTGGCAATTTCCCCATAGGTCATGGTCTGTCCATAGGGAATCGTCAGCATAATTTCCCAAACTGCTTTGCGAAACGGTGTTGTTTCTATGAACAGAGACGGCGTGAAATCAGGCGATTTACCGCTGAAATAAATATCAAGCCAACGTGTCGTCTGCTGAAAGATTGGCAAGTTCTTTTCTTCATATTCTTTTGGCAGTATATCACCAAAATACTTTTGCCCATCAAACCACAAACCGGTTAGATTTGTTCCATTGCTTGCAAGCGTGATACCACCCAAAGGTGACTGATAATGATATGTATAAGTCATCCCATTCCTATCTTGCAACTCATCTCGTGCCATTCTTCTCCTCCCCAGGTTGAATCAGCAATTCCCCGATCCATAAATCCAAATTTCTGATACATCTTTACTTTTGACTGCAAACAGGTAAGAAAAACTACTTGCCTGCCCTTTTCCCGCTCTCTTCGCAGATATTGATATACCAGTTCTCTGCCAAGTCCCTGTCTCCGATACTCCGGCAATACATCCAATCCCAGCAGCATAATATTTTTCCCATGGGGATTATGTAAGCCGGCATTTGTAAAGAACTCATCTCTGAACGCACATTCATCTGTAGCAAGTCCATTCAAAAATCCAGCCAGTTTTCCTGTCTTTTTATCTATCGCTACTAAGAATAATTCCGGTGCAGTTGCAATTCTGTCTTTCATATTCTTCTCCGAACATGCTTCATTTGGCGGAAAACAAACCTGCTCTATGACAACTGCCTGATCTGTTTCATCTTGTTTTATATTCCTGAATTCAAACTTTTCTAAAATAGCCTTGTCAGCGATCATTTTTTCAGGAAAATATCCAAAATCAAGTCGTACTTCTTTTTTATCCACATCTCTATTGGAATAACAGCAGCTATCAAAACCGATTAACTCAAATCCTTCCTGCAAATAGAAGCTTATTGCCGAGACATTGCAAGACTGTGTTTCCAGAATAATCGCTCTCCTATGCTCTGAATTTGCCTGCTGCTTTGCAAGTTCCATTAATGCATGTCCGATACCTTTTCTTCTCAGTTTCTCATGTACCCATAATTCTGTGATTATCAGTCTGTTGGACCAATCTTCCGGACAAGTCTCGATACAGGCCATCAGTTCCTGCTTACCTTCATTTTCTTCTACTATGCCCCATGCCACGGCCTTTTCCCAATGCTCCTGATATAACTTATCCGGGAAATCATATTCCTCCGGATAATGGGAAACAGGCTCTTCCAATTTTGTTTTTACAAAATCGACACGAAAGCCATCACCAATCTTTTCCATTTTCACATCAAAATATTCTTCTGTCGTATATCTCATTGGTATGATTACGTTGTTCCACTGTTCCTTTGGAAGATGAATTATTTTGTATTGTTCTGTATTCATATTTATCTGCACCTCTTAACGAAAATTCAAGGTATCAAAACCATAGTTGTTTTCTCTCTATAAACTGATGTACTTTCACACAATGTTTTCAGCAAAATTAACTTTCTTTATTGGATGTCTGATAACGGTTTTCCGTCTTTCGGGAGCAACCCTTCTTGCGTCACTGAGATAAATCTCATGGTGAAACCGCTTGTCCGTGATATCAAGAACATATCCTTGTTCTTCCATAAACTCATGCATAAGTGCAACCGTAGCAGGCTCCTCATCATACGAACCAATATGCATACACTGAACGCACAGACCCTCATGATACGTCATAAATTCAACCTTTGAAAAATCTGTTTTCTTTTTTCTTGTCGCTTCATCAATCGCCCACTGAAAATCTTCTTTTGTAATAAAATCCGGCAGACGAATCACGGATATCCATCTGAAATTCTCTTTATGGGAATAATCAATGCCCTTGATACCATCCTGCCACCAGAAGCCCTCCAGCGGCGGTACAACATAATCAAAGTATCCTTCTATCTGATGATCACCCTTTTTACTCATTTTAATGGTAAAAGCAATGCCGTACAGCAAACCAATCGACTGCTTATACTCGCCGTCCTCTGCATTCGGGTCACCCTGTCCCCGAACGGCTATGTAATTCATACTCGGTACAGTGACAATTCCCGGCTTGTTTTTCGGCATATAGAATTCCTTATATTCTTTTTTATAGTCAAATGCCATTTCTTTTCCTCTCCTTTTTTATATATCATAGCGATTTTGGCTTCTATACCTTTTACTTTTACATCATATTATAACTTATCAGAAAGACCATTTCAATCCTACACATAAAAAGGCTGCAGGAAAGAATAATATTCCTACTGCTACTTTTGGTTTTAATCCAACAGCTTTCAAAAATGGCAGTAAGGAAAAATCTCCCTGCTGCCATTGTTATTAAGCGTATATCAAATTGTAATCGTATTACATTGGTGTTCCCACCTCAATCAAATTGCCATCCAAATCATAAAAACGAACCACTTTCTGTCCCCAGCTGTGAGTGATAAGCCGATTCACATATTGAATCGAAGGGTACAATTTCTCAAGCTTTTGAATAAACGCATCGATATCATTTTCTTCAAAATATAGCTCACAAGAATTACTCGCCGGAATAATATCTTTTTTGAGAAACTCATTCCAAATTTTTTCATCCTGAAGCACAAGACCTTCCGTTAAAATCATATTACCGCCATTGTCCAATACTACTTCAAGACCAAACAAATCATGATAAAATTGCTTTGATTTTTCAATATCTTTCACAACAATCAATATATTTTTTAATTTCATCAATCTTTATCCCCTAACCAAATTCCTGATTTTTCAGAATGATTTTTCTTTGCAATGATGCAAGGACCGATTCTTTTCCTTCACATTAGTTATGGTTTTTATCATACCATAATTCCAAGGACCTGGCAATATATTATTTTTCTTGAGTTTCCGCAGAATTATCCCCACCAGGCAAATCTGCTGTATCCTGTTATCCACAACTTTCAATAAATGCCAAAAATATAAGGAATCCTGTTCCTTTTTGATGTAAAATTAAGCTGTCCAAC
>CALWLV010000109.1 GCA_944381595.1 uncultured Roseburia sp. | reverse complement strand
ATTATATTGGAGTAACTAATCCGTTAATTATTCTACTATTGACAATACCACCTTGTAGTGCATTCATTTTCTTTGCAATAGACAGAAAAAATGCGATTGCTTTGATACCTGCTATTGGTTTCACTATTTGCCATATAACTTATGCCGTAATCAATTACATAATCTAAAATTTCTAATCATCATAAAAACTGCAAGCATTTTGCAAGCACCGAAAACGGGAAGCCCCATTTTATAAGGCTTCCCGCTGTTTTTAGGTTACTCAAACTCCTCTTTCATAGTGAAGACTTTCTCCTCCATAGGAAAAGGGATGCAGTTTTGCATACTGAAATATCAAACGATTCTGCTCCACCATTTCCATAAGATTAAGTGCTTTCTTTCGTCCTTTTGCAATTCTGCCATAAACAATGGCAATTCCATATCTTTTGGAAAGTTTCGTGAAAAACTGATGGCTGAAACCGGTTTCCGGATTTTCTGCAAACCGATCCGGATTCATGGTAAATCCTGTCAAAGTCAATTCCGGAAACACAATGATATCCGCATTATTTTGTACCGCCTCTTTTACCAATGACTCACATATTCCGGCATTTTGTTCTGGATTTTCCCAGATAGGATTCATCTGTGTCAATGCAAGCTTCATGAAATCTTCCTCTTCTTCTCCTATTAATATGTCCGAATTGTATCTTCCTCTGTATCTGTTGTATTCTCAAGAGAACGAATGACCACATAGAATCCTGCAGTCTCATTTATCTTAACATACACCCGTTCTCCTACCTTATGACCGAGAATTGCCTTTCCAATCGGTGACTCAATGCTGATTCTTCCATCCAGAGAATCCCCTCGAATAGAAGTCACTAATTTGTAAGTTTCTACTTCATCATCGTCCTCAAAATACAATTCCACGGTATTATTGATTCCCACTTCATCTTCCTTTGACTCATCGGATATAATACTGGCAGTTTTCAACATCCTCTCCAGATAACGGATTCTACTCTCATTTTTATTTTTATCCCGCTTAGCTGCATAATATTCAAAGTTTTCACTTAAATCGCCCTGCTCTCTTGCCACTTTCACAGCTTCTATGGCTTCTTTGCGTACCACAGTTTTTCGGTAATCAATTTCAGCCTGAATTTTTTCCACATCTTTTTTTGTCAACTCTTCCCGTGCCATACTGCTTCCTTTCTGCTTTCCATTAACGGATTTTCTGTCCTGTCTGATCACGTTTTTTCAGTTTCAGTTTTCGCAGTTCTACCTGTGTTCCATCTGCCTCTACGATAAGATTATCCCCTGCATCCATCAGATACACATGGGAAATCACATCCTCTTTTGCCAGTTTCATTCCCCTCACACCGATGGCATTCTTCTTTTTCTCCGGCACTTCTTCTATTTTGAAACGCAGAAAAAATCCCTTCTCTGTCTGCAATACCACAATATCACTGCTAAACATTTCCTGTGCTGCAGGAAAACCAAACATCTCTTCTTCCGGTATGTCATCATCTCCGCCCATCAAGAATACACCTTGCTCCATTTCCTCCTGATATACAGTCAATGGAAGAATACTTACAATACTGTCTCCTTCTGCCAATTTTGTAGAAGCAACCGTTTTCTTCGACACTTCAAATTCCGATGCATCCACCAGTTTCATCATGGCAAACTTCGTGGTAAATAGTAATTTTCTTCCTTTTAACTGATTTGCCGGTGTAAGAAATACAATATTCTCACCACTGCTGTCGTAATTGCCCAAATTATCTAATGGCACTCCTTTATCACGGAATTTCTTCACCGGTACGTCCAGTGCCTTGACCTGATGAAGATATCCATTATCGGTAAAGACGCAGATTTTATCCGTGTTCATACAGTTGAAAATATACTTATTTTCACTTTCCACCGTTTCTTTATTTCTTTCATAGGATGCAATATCGATGAATTTTGCATACCCGAAGCGGTCCATTACAAAGACATATTCTGTCTCTGCAATCTTTTCCTCCACATAAACTGCCTCTTTTCCATTTTCAATGACAGTTCTTCGTTCCACAGCATATTCTTTCCTGATTTTCAATAAGTCTTTCTTAATTACTTTTGCCATGGATTTTGTATTATTTAAAATATCCTCATATTCTGCAATCCGGCTTAATAATTCATTGTATTCTTTTTCCAGAGCCAGAATTTCCAGTCCAATCAATTTATACAACCGCAGTTCTAAAATGGCCTGTGCCTGTTTCTCTGTAAAGTTTAACTGGGAAGCATATACTTTGGATTCCGGATTCTTAAATTGTATGCCTTCTGTATTTCCTGTGGTCAGACAACGTTTTGCATCTTTCAAACTGCTGGAACCTCTGAGAATCTCGATAATCAAATCAATGATATTGCAGGCTTTAATCAGACCTTCTTTGATTTCTTTCTGTTCCATATCTTTCTTCAGAAGATACTGGTACTTTCTTGTTGCTACATGAAACTGAAAATCAATATGATGATCTATGATTCCCTTTAATCCCAGTGTTTCCGGACGCTTGTTCACAATAGCAAGCATATTTACACCAAAGGTGTCTTCCAGCTTTGTTTTCTTATAAAGGATATTCTTGATTTTCTCCACATCTGCATTTTTCCGAAGCTCCAGTACAATACGAATTCCTTCTTTGGAGGATTCATTGGATACATCCGTCACATCCGGAAGTTTCTTGTTTTCCACAAGGTCGCAGACATCGGCTATAAACTTGCCTATTCCGGCGCCAATCATCGTATAAGGAATTTCTGTAATAACAAGTTTATCTTTATCCGTCTTTCTCTTTCCCTCTTCTAATACGATTTTTCCACGCAGTTTCATCTTACCGGTTCCGGTTTCGTAAATATTCAACAATTCCCTTTGATTGATAACAATGCCACCGGTAGGGAAATCAGGTCCTTTCACATATTGCATAATCTCTTCCGTGGTCAAATCCCTTTTCCCTGCCATCTTTTGTTCCAGACAGGCAATCACTGCATCCACCACTTCTCCAAGATTATGAGGGGGGATATTCGTAGTCATACCAACAGCAATCCCCTCTGCACCGTTAATCAGAAGATTTGGGATCCGCACTGGCAGTACCAATGGTTCTTTCTCCGTCTCATCAAAGTTGGGACCAAAATCCACCACATTTTTGTCCAAATCTGCCAGATATACATCCTGGGTAAATTTCTTTAACTTTGCCTCTGTGTAACGCATGGCAGCAGCTCCATCACCTTCAATGGAGCCAAAGTTTCCATGTCCATCCACCAGTGCCATACCCTTTTTAAAATCCTGAGACATTACAACCAGTGTTTCATAAATCGAGCTATCCCCATGAGGATGATATTTACCCATGGTATCCCCTACGATACGGGCTGATTTTCTATGTGGTTTATCATAATTTAATCCAAGTTCATTCATGGCATAGAGAACCCTTCTCTGTACCGGTTTCAAACCATCCCTCACATCCGGCAATGCTCTTGCGCAGATGACGCTCATTGAGTAATCGATATAAGATTTCTGCATCACTTCTGCATATTCTGTTTTTAAAATCTGTTCCGCCATTTCTTATCTCCTTCTGCTCTCTGTTTAAATATCCAGTTCTGCATCTGCCGCATGGTCATAAATAAACTTTCTTCGTGGTGCCACATCACTGCCCATTAACATCTCTGTAATTTCCGAGGCCATTCTTCCGTCTTCAATTTCTACCTGCTTTAAAATTCTGGTTTCCGGATTTAAAGTTGTTTCCCAGAGCTGCTCCGCATCCATTTCTCCCAGACCTTTGTATCTCTGCAAAGTAAAGGAACCGGTATGGGTTTTACGATATGCCGCCAATGCCTTATCGTCATAGATATACTCTTCCTTCCCTTTCTTGGGAATCACTTTATACAATGGTGGTGTTGCAAGGTAAACATGACCTTCCTGAATCAATTCCGGCATAAAACGATAAAAGAATGTCAGAAGCAATGTATCAATATGGGCTCCGTCCACATCTGCATCTGTCATAATGATAATCTTATGATATCTTAATTTGCTGATGTCAAAATCATTGCCATACCCTTCAGAAAAACCACAGCCAAACGCATGAATCATCGTCTTAATCTCTGCATTTGCCAGTACCTTATCCATGGTTGCCTTTTCCACATTTAAAATCTTACCGCGGATGGGCATAATTGCCTGAGTACGGCGGTTTCTTCCCATTTTGGCTGAACCGCCTGCAGAATCCCCTTCCACGATAAAGACTTCACACTCTTTTGGATCTTTGCTTTCACAATTTGCCAGTTTTCCGTTGCTGTCAATGGAAAATTTCGGTTTTGCCAGCATATTGGTCTTAGCCTTTTCTTCTGCTTTTCTGATTTTTGCAGATTTTTCTGCACAGGCAATAATTTTCTTTAATACCTCGAGATGTTTATCAAAATAAAGCACCAGTTCCTCACCGGTCACATCAGCGGTCACCTTTCCCGCATCGGGATTATCCAATTTTGTCTTTGTCTGCCCTTCAAATCTCGGATCCGGATGTTTGACTGCAATCACAGCAGTCATTCCATTTCGCACATCTGCTCCGGTAAAATTGCTGTCTTTCTCTTTCAAAATGCCCAGTTCTCTTGCGTACTGGTTCAGGATGGTGGTAAATTTTGTCTTAAATCCCACCAGATGGGTTCCACCCTCCTGGGTGTAGATATTATTACAAAAACCGAGCATATTCTCCTGAAACTCATCCACAAACTGAAAAGCAGCTTCCACTTCGATACCATCTTTCTGTTTCTTAAAATACACGACATCATGAACGGCTTCTTTATTACGATTCATATCCTTAACATAAGCCCGAATTCCTTCCGGCTCCTGAAATTCCACCTTCTCCTCTTCGGAAAAACGCTTGTTTTCAAAGGTAATGGTCAGATTCGGATTTAAATATGCTGTTTCATGAAGTCTGCCTTTGATGGCATCTGCCTTAAAATATGTTTTATCAAAAATCTCGTCATCAGGCAAAAAACGAACGGTGGTTCCGCTGTCTTTCTTTCTGCAGGTTCCCACCTCTTTCAACGGATACATAACCTTCCCCTGCTCGTAGCGCTGTCTGTATACAATTCCATCTTTCTGAATGGTCACTTCCAGCCATTTGGACAAGGCATTGACTACAGATGCACCCACACCGTGAAGACCACCGGAAATTTTATATCCTCCATCTCCGAATTTTCCACCGGCGTGAAGCATGGTAAATACCACTTCCACGGCAGGAAGTCCTGTTTTCTCATTGATTCCCACCGGAATACCCCGTCCATTATCGGAGATGACAGCTGTTCCGTCTTTTTCCAATACGACAGAAATATGGCTGCAGTAACCCGCCAGATGTTCATCGACTGAATTGTCCACAATTTCGTAAATCAGATGATTCAGTCCCTTGGTGGATACACTTCCGATGTACATTCCCGGTCTTTTCCTGACTGCTTCCAGTCCTTCCAGAATAGAAATACTGTTTGCATCATAATTATTTGTTACATTTGCCATAACTCTATCTCCTTTATTTCAAATACTGAATCATGCCCGGTCCCAGTTCCTCTGTAGGCCTTCCCAGAAATCCGAAGCGTTCATAGAATGTTTCTCTTCCCTTCGCACTCATCAGACAAAGCATAATCTCTGTGTTTTCTTCTCTCAACTCGTCAATATAAGCAATCAGATGCTCCATCATCTGCTGTCCGATTCCCTCACCCTGACAGTCCGGACGGACAATAAAATCCTGAATATAACAGATTACCGCACCATCGCCCACAACTCTTCCCATGCCTACTGTTTTGCCATTCCGGATGGCACTGATGGTAAGCAAACTGTTCTGCAGCGCTTTCTCTGCCTGTGTTTCACTTAATTTCTTCCAGTTTACGGATGCTCTGATATCCAGATACGTCTGTAAATCCAGTACATTTTCCTTTATCTCTATCATAATTCTTCCCTGTTACGAACATTTGTTCTTACTTATCTTATCATATTTTTCTTTTTTGTCAACCCTGCAAAGACAAATCAGCACGGATGAGCCCTTCTTCATCCATGCTGAATCTCTTTTGTTTATCGAATAAAGCCAAAATACAGCCATACAATGGCACCCAGAATAATTCTGTACCATCCGAATATCTTAAAGTCATGCTTTCTGATGTATCCCAGAAGCATCTTAATAACCACAACGGAAACAAGGAACGCCACCAGCATACCCACAAGTAAAACGGCTATTTCCATTCCGGTAAAATCAAATCCAAATTTCACTACCTTCAGCAAACTTGCACCAAACATAACCGGGATGGCAAGATAAAAAGTAAAATCTGCCGCTGCTTTTCTGGAAATTCCAATTAACAATGCGCCTATAATGGTTGCACCAGAACGAGAGGTTCCCGGAAAGATTGCAGCAATCAGCTGAAATACGCCGATGAGCAATGCCTGTTTATAGGTAATATCCGTGGCTCTAATCGTAGATGGCTTTAATTTTTTATTATGATTTTCAATCACAATAAAGGCAATACCAAATACAATCAGCGCCCCGCCAATTACATATGGATTATACAGATGCTCTGTGAGAAAATCATCAAATACAATACCAATCACAGCTGCCGGAATACAAGCTACCAGAATCTTAAACCATAACACCATAATATGGCGGTCAATATGGGATAAAAATCCGGTTTTTGCATAGCCTCTTTCCGGTTGATTGGTAAATGGCCAGATATCCTTAAAGTACAATAACACCACTGCAAGAATGGCACCCAGCTGAATTACTACTTCAAACATATCAAAGAAACCGGGGGAAACCTGCTTAAACTTTACAAACTGTTCCAGAAGGATCATATGTCCGGTACTGCTGACAGGCAGCCATTCCGTAATTCCTTCTACAATACCAAACAGTATTGACTTTATAATATCCATTACGATACTCCTCTCTTTTTCTTATCATTTTTAAACTTCTTGATAATACCATATCTTCCCAAAAGACACAAGTATTTCTTAATTTGCTCCTTCCAAAATATGGAACAATTCTTCCGGGCAGTCAATGATTGCCACTGCCCTTTTTTCTTCCAATATCTCTCTTTCACGAAATCCCCAGCTGACCAATACACAATCGATTCCGGTATTTACTGCCGTATCACTGTCCACTTCCGAATCTCCCACATACAGTACATTTTCCTTTTTCGCACCCAGCTGGGCAATGGCATATTCCACTGAATCCGGATAAGGTTTTCTCCTTCTTCCCTTCCCATCTCCTACTGCCACGGTAATGAACTCTTTAAAATAAATGTCATTCAGTTCCTGCACTGCCTCCATGTTTTTATTCGACACAATGGCCAGCTTGTATCCTTTCTGTTTTAATTTAGCCAGCATTTCCCGAATTCCGGGATATAAGTCCGTTTTTATTCTACAATGTCCGGTATAATATTCTTTAAAATATGCAAAAATCTCTTCAAACAATGGATTTTTTTCTCCCTGTGGCACAGCCCGTTCCATCAATTTCCGGATTCCATTTCCCACAAAACACCGGACCTGCTCCATGGTGTGTTCCGGAAAACCAAAGGCTCTCATGGTATGATTCACTCCATCTGTCAAATCTTCCAATGTATTTAAGAGTGTTCCGTCTAAATCAAAAATAACCGTATCGTATTTCATATTCTCACCTTTTCCTATCATATATTCACATTATTTTACTCCTTTTTATTTCAAGATTCAACCTCAAATAAATCTTAGATAATAGTTGCAAATTTTCCAAATTCACCCTATACTTAATTATAATATTTTATAGAAAAGAGGTTTGTTTCATGAATCGTTCTGTTACACCCTTTACCACATCTCAGAAAGATTCCATTTTCACTAATATGAGCGATGGTGTTTTGCTGATAAATGCTCAGGGTATCATCACTTATGCCAATCCTGCTGCCAGAGAGATTTTCAATCTTCCGGAAGACACCGATGATGAACTGTCCGTGGAAAATTCCCTCTGTCAGAACAAGTCCAACCGTCCTTTCTTCCGGCTCATCCAAAATGATTTAAAAAACCATAAGAAAACGGACACCACCACCATAACCTTTGATAATGGAGTAGAGAAACATGTTCTTCATCTGCGTATCAGCCGCATCCGACGGTCCGGAAATGAAGAAGGACTGATGATTCTGGCGGAGGATGTGACTTCCAGCCACAATTTAAAAATACACGAAAAAGATTCTGCCATGATTTTCGCCGGCCTGATTATCTGTATCTGTGTTTATTTATCCGCCTGGAGCCTGATTCGTTTCACCCTGGGCATCCATTTAAAAACATCGGTATATACTCTGGTCATCGAAGGGATTGCCTTTCTCCTGTTTCTGGAAATTATCTTTTTTACCAGTTTAAGTCTGAGAGATATTGGCATTATCCCATGGCCATCCAAGATTCTTAAATCAATCAAGCCAACGTTTTTCATTGCCGCTGTTACCTGTCTGGTCCTGCTTGCCATCAATCTCATACTGCGTCTCAGCGGTCATCCTGTAAAACCTTATTTTATTGGAGGTTCCTGGCAGGGGGCTTACACCTACATTTTTACCGCTATCATTCAGGAATTCCTATCCCGTGGGGTAATTCAGACTTCGGTAAAATCACTGATGCAGGTAAAATACCAGAAATTCTTCAGTATTTTCCTGACATCCCTGCTCTTTGCCCTGATGCACCTGCCATTTGGCTTTCCATTCATGATGGGTGCTTTCCTGTTAAGCATTGCCCTTGGAATTGTCTTTGAGAAACAGCAGCATATCTGGGGATGTGCCTTTCTTCACTGGAGCTGCGGCTATCTTGCCATGGCAATGTTTTTCTAATAATCTACCTTGATTAAACAGAGGCCTTCCGGCGGGGCCGTTGGTCCTGCCAGTTTCCGGTCTCTGGCTTCTAAGATATCTTTCACCTGTTCCGGTGGCATTGCTCCTCTCCCAACTTCTAACAAAGTTCCCACAAGGATTCTTATCATATTCTGCAAAAACCCTGTTCCGTGAAACGTAAAATAAATATATCCCTTGCTTCGTTTAATCTCAATGGAATCCACCACCCGTACTGTGGACTTTTTCATTTTTGGATTTCCGCAAAAGCTTTTATAATCATTCCGTCCTTCCAGATAGACAGCCGCCTGTCTCATCTTCTCAACATCAACCGGACTGCTTAATCGGGTCACATATTTACGCTGAAAAATCGGTTTGACCGGACCATCATAGCAGGTATAACAGTAGGTTTTTCCCACTGCCTTATAACGGGCATGGAATCGCTCGGATGCTTCTCTGACTTCCAGAACCGCAATATCATCCGGCAAATACCGATTCATATAATCTCTGATTTCTTCTTCTGATTTATTTGTCTCCATGACTGCATTGGCTGTCATGGCTTTGGCATGAACTCCGGCATCTGTTCTTCCGGCTCCAATGACATCGATAAATTCGCCGCACATAATTTCCAGCACAGACTCTAATTTTCCCTGAATGGTATCTCTATCCGGCTGATGCTCCCAACCATAATATCGGGTTCCATCATAGGCAATGGTCATTTTATAATTCTTTTTCATAAGTCATTCTTTCTCCTAAAATAAAATATGCCATGCGTGGCATGGCATATTTTATCACAATTTGTTCAAATCTTCACCTGTTTTCTTTCAAATCGTTTTTTATTTATGTTCATTCATGTTATGGACATCATCCTTAAACAGCTCTTTATCATAGGCAATGTTGTTCTTATCATAATAATCTTTTACTGCAGCCTTCACAGCTTCTTCTGCCAATACGGAACAGTGTATCTTATTGGTTGGCAGCCCGTCCAACGCTTCCACTACAGCTTTGTTGGATAACTGAAGCGCCTCATCAATACTCTTTCCTTTAATCATCTCTGTAGCCATGGAGCTTGTGGCAATGGCAGAACCGCAACCGAATGTGTTGAATTTCACATCGGAGATGATACCATCTTCTACTTTGATATACATCTTCATGATATCTCCACACTTTGCGTTTCCTACTTCACCGATACCATCCGCGTCTTCCATTTTACCTACATTTCTTGGATTCTGAAAATGATCCATTACTTTTTCACTATATAACATGTGCTCTCTCTCCCTTCTCTAATTCTTCCCATACTGGGGAAATATTTCTTAAATAATCTACGATTTCCGGAACCTTTTCCGTAATATAACGAATTTCTTCTTCTGTATTATAATGGTCTATAGACAAACGAAGCGATCCATGAGCCACTTCATGCGGTCTGCCCAATGCCAGTAATACATGACTTGGGTCTAAAGATCCTGAGGTACATGCAGAACCGGAAGATGCTGCAATGCCCTTGGCATCTAAAAGCAACAATAAGGACTCTCCTTCAATTCCCTCAAAACAGAAATTTACTGTTCCCGGAAGTCTCTGCTCTCTGTCACCGTTTAAGACAGAATGTGGAATTTTACTTAATTCTTCAATCAAAATATCACGCAGGGCGGATACTTTTTTCTCATTCTCTTCCATATGGTCACATACATCCTTTAATGCCACTGCCATACCGGAAATTGCAGGAATATTCTCTGTACCGGCACGTCTTCCTCTCTCCTGAGCACCGCCTTCAATCAGATTGAACAGTCTCATTCCTTTTCTGGCATACAAGACACCTACGCCCTTTGGTCCATGGAACTTGTGTGCAGATAAGGAAAGAAAATCAATGTTATCCGCCTGTACATCTACCTTCACATGACCGATGGCCTGCACGGCATCTGTATGGAATGGTATGCCCTTTTCCCGACAGACTGCTCCGATTTCACGAATCGGCTGAATGGTTCCGATTTCATTGTTGGCATACATAATGGTCACAAGAGCGGTATCTTCTCTCATAGCAGCCTTTACCTCTTCTGCTGTCACAAGACCATTCTCATGAACATCCAGATATGTGATTTCAAATCCTTCCCTCTCCAGTTTTTTCAATGTATGAAGAATGGCATGATGTTCAAACGCTGTGCTAATGATGTGTTTCTTTCCTTTTAACTTTCCTGTTTCCGCAGCTGACAAGACTGCCTGATTGTCTGCCTCACTGCCTCCTGAAGTAAAATAAATTTCTTTCACATCTGCATTCAGACATTGCGCAATGGTCTTTCTTGCCTCAAATAATTTTTCTGCGGCCTTCTGGCCGATTGTATGAAGACTGGACGGATTTCCGTAGAACTCGTCCATGCATAATATCATTTCCTGTTTTGCAGCATCGCTGATTCTTGTTGTTGCTGCATTATCTGCGTAAACTTGCATAAATAACCTCTCTTTCCGACGAAGTTTTATTTCCTACGTCTTTTATAGGAATAAGATACCATTTAATTCCCAGTTTGTCAATAGGAATTTTAATTATATTGACAAAACATACGATATATATGAAAATACTACTGAAATACATTCCATAAATTTTGATGAGGTAATTATGAAAACAGTAGGATTAATCACAGAATACAACCCTTTTCACAACGGACACGCTTATCATATCCAAAAAGCAAAAGAGCTGACCCGGGCAGATTATGTGGTTGTCATCATGAGCGGAAATTTTGTACAGCGTGGAACCCCTGCTTTTCTGGATAAATATACCAGAGCTGAGATTGCGGTAAAACACGGTGCAGATCTGATTCTGGAACTGCCTGTCATTTTTTCCTGTGGCAGTGCGGAATATTTCGCAAAAGGTGCCATTTCCATGTTAAATCGCACGGGAATTGTTGACTCCATCTGCTTTGGAACAGAAAATGCCACTGTCCCTGATTTGATGCAGACAGCCAAAATTCTATTAGAAGAACCAGATGATTTTCAAGTAACATTAAAATCCGCTCTTAAGTCCGGTCTTTCTTACCCGGCAGCACGCATGAGTGCGATGAAATATTATGCACCGGAATATGCCTATACCATTGCTTCTCCCAATAACCTTCTGGGAATTGAATACATGAAAGCCCTTCTCCTTCAGAAGAGTTCCATGCAGCCTTATACCCTGTCCCGTATTCATGCCGGTTATCACGATACTTCTGCGGAGACAAGACTGTATTCCGCTACTGCCCTTCGTACCATTCAGGCAAACGAGGAACTGCTTTCTTCCCTTGGAGAAATTGATCCTTTATACGAAATAGAATTTGGAAAAACTTTTCCTGTGGAAAACCGTGACTTTGATTTGATTTTTGGCAGCAAACTGCTTGATTGCTGTATGAACCACACACTGACGGATTATCCCGACATCTCAGAAGCCCTGGCAAGAACCATAGAAAAAAATATCCATACTTACACCGGCATTGATGATTTTATTTCCCAATTAAAAACAAAGAATCTGACTTACACACGCATCTCCCGCTGTATGCTTCATGTCATGCTGGATATCCGTACCAGCGTCATAGAGGAAGCCCTTGCTCAGAATAAACCGGACTTTGCTCAGGTACTTGCCTTCAGTCAAAAGGGAACCGCCCTGTTGGGTGATATACAAAAACATCTGCCCCTTCTCATCAAAGGAACAGATGTCAAATTTAAGAATGAAGTTTCATCGGACTATCTATTATTAAAACAAAACCGTTATGCTGACCAGTTATACCGCATGGTTGTCCGCCATAAATATGGTACGTCGCTCCCAACGGAATTCACCCGTAATATGAAGCCGATTTCTAACTAATCTTTCCCGTTTAATTCTTAAAGCTGTGAATTGGGGCTGGAATTCTTCCTCCCCGGTTTACAAAGGCTTCACAGGAAAATTTATTCACCGGCATAATTGGTGCGTATCCCAGAAGTCCGCCAAATTCTACGGTTTCTCCCACACCTTTTCCAATCACAGGAATCACACGTACTGCCGTGGTTTTCTGATTAATCATACCAATGGCAGATTCATCCGCAATGATACCGGAAATGGTTGTAGCAGAAGTATCTCCCGGAATCGCAATCATATCCAGACCTACGGAGCAGACGCATGTCATTGCTTCCAGTTTCTCTAAGGTCAGAGCACCTTCATTTACCGCATCAATCATTCCCTGATCTTCGCTGACCGGAATAAATGCGCCACTTAAACCTCCTACATAAGAAGACGCCATAACGCCACCCTTTTTCACCTGATCATTTAACAGGGCAAGGGCTGCCGTTGTACCCGGAGCACCAGCTCTTTCCAGACCAATTTCTTCCAGAATTTCTGCAACAGAATCTCCCACTGCAGGAGTCGGAGCCAGAGATAAATCAATGATACCAAATGGTACGCCCAGTCTTTTGGACGCCTTCTGAGCAACCAGCTGTCCCACTCTTGTGACTTTGAATGCTGTTTTCTTAATGGTCTCACAGAGAACTTCAAAATTCTCTCCACGAACCTTGCTCAAAGCATTTTTTACTACACCGGGACCACTGACGCCTACATTGATAATGACATCCGCTTCTGTCACTCCGTGGAATGCCCCTGCCATAAACGGATTATCATCCGGCGCATTACAAAATACCACCAGTTTTGCACATCCCAGGCAGTCATTGTCCTTTGTCAGTTCTGCCGTTTCCAGAATCTTTTCACCCAAAAGTTTAATGGCATCCATATTCAGTCCGGTTTTTGTGGAACCAACATTGACAGAAGAACATACCACATCCGTACATGCCAATGCCTGTGGGATGGACTTAATCAAATTCTCCTCTGCCGGAGTCATTCCCTTAGAAACCAGTGCGGAATATCCGCCTAAGAAGTTTACTCCAACTTTCTTTGCCGCTCTGTCCAGAGTCTGTGCAATGGTCACAAAATCTTCCGGTGTCTTGCACGCAGCTCCACCTACCAGAGCAATCGGGGTAACAGAGATTCTCTTATTTACAATCGGGATACCGATTTCTCTGCTGATTTCATCTCCTGTTTCCACTAATTTCTCTGCTTTTGTAGTGATTTTGTTATAAATCTTTTCGTTTAACCGATCCAAATCACTGTCAATACAATCTAAAAGACTAATTCCCATGGTAATGGTACGCACATCCAAATTCTCATGTTCCACCATGTTATTTGTCTCATTTACTTCAAATACGTTAATCATTTCCGAACATCCTTTCTCTTGTTGTTAAATTCTGTGCATTGCCTTAAAGATGTCCTCTGACTGCATTTTAATCTGAACACCAATGGTTTTACCTAATTCTTCCAGTTCGTCTGCCAGCTGATCGAATTTCTTTTCTGCTTCATTGGCATCTACAATCATCATCATGTTAAAATAATCCTGTACAATTGTCTGGGTGATATCCAGGATATTAACCTTGTTTTCTGCTAGATAAGTACATACCTTTGCAATGATTCCTACAGTGTCTTTGCCAACTACGGTAATAATAGTCTTTTTCATATCTTGTGTTCCTTCCTAAATTTGTAAATACATTATTTTGCTTATTATAATATAAAAGAATGCAAATATCAAGATGTATTTTAATCTCTAAAATTCAAAGCAAGGCGATACCTGATCCCGATTTGCCACTGAGATATAGAAATCATCGGCCTTATATTCACTCTCACTCATATTTACTTCCATCCGCACACTTTCATAGGCAAGTTCAGGATAATTATTTTCCTTACTTAAATGACCAAGGAAAACCCGTTTCATCTTATCGGATAAAATGGCATCCAGCAGTTTTCCGGACATTTCATTGCAAAGATGTCCATACCGTCCCAAAATACGCTGCTTTAACGGATATGGATAGCTTCCGCTCTGAAGCATCCGAACATCGTGGTTCGCCTCTAACAGTATCACATCCAGATCCTTGAGATTATTTATGGTGTAATCGTCATATGTACCCAGATCCGTTGCCACTGCAGCGCTTTTTTGTCCGGAATATACACGGTATGCCACCGGATCCGCCCCGTCATGGGAAATATGGAATGGCTTTAATGTCAGTGTATTTAACTGAAACTCCTCATCTGCCTCAACCTCATGAAACAATTCCTGATCAATCTTTCCCAGGGAAGACATCTGCTTAACCGCTTCTATGGTCTTTCTTGTTCCATACATAGGAATGGCATATTTTCTTGCCATCACTCCAAGACCTTTCACATGGTCGGAATGTTCATGGGTAATAAAAATTCCGTTTAAATCATTTCCTGCAAGCTCCAGATGGGATAATCCCGCTTCAATTGCTTTCTTGCTGATTCCTGCATCCACCAGAATATGGGTACTTTCATCTCCAATATAAATGCAATTTCCGCTGCTTCCACTGGCAATACTGCACATTCTCATCTTCTCTTCCTCATTTCCTTCTGTTGTTTCCTATTTTATGCCATGTTCAATCATGGTTCTTACAAAACGGTATACTTTTTCCGCAGACGGAATACTCAGACGTTCCTCCGTTGTATGAATATCATACATCTGCGGTCCGAAGGATATTATATCAAGGTCTGGTTTTTTCTGCAACAAATATCCACATTCCAATCCGGCATGAATCACATCCACCTTCAGTTCCTCTCCATACAATTCATGATAAATTTCCTGAGCGGTATCACGAAGAAGAGAGTCCTTCCTGTATTCCCATTCCGGATATTCGCCGCTGATTTCAATGGTTCCATGGAAGATTTCTGCCATGGCACGCAGTTTATCAAACAACAAATCTTTTCTGCTTCTCACCGAACTTCTCACAGATGTACAAAGCTGCAGCTCTTTCTCCTCCAGAGATAAAATGCCAAGATTTAAGGAAGTTTCCACCAAACCATCAATGTCATGGCTCATATACATCACCTGATCCGGCACTGTCATCAGATAATTTAAAACCTGCTCCGTGGATTGTTTCGTCAACGCAAAAGCACCTGTTTCCGCTTCTTTCACGCACTCCAGTACAATATCCGGATCTGTGGAAGCGTATTCTTTCTGAACTACTTCTTCAAACATCTTCTTCTGATTCAAAAGAATTTCCTCATCTCCCTGAGCGAGCACTATCTTTGCTTCACAAACTCTTGGAATGGCGTTGTCCTTTCCACCTCCATTCATATGAATCAGATGTACCTCTGTCTGACCCGACAGTCCTTTGAGAAATCTTCCCATGAGAATATCTGCATTGGCACGCCCTTTGTGAATTTCCACACCGGAATGACCACCTTTACATCCTGATATGCGAAGAGCATAAACGGAACCTGTACAGTCCTCTCTCTCCACCGGTATGGCAGTCTTTGCCTTTCCGCCTCCTGCACATCCCGCCGTGATGATTCCCTCATCCTCGCTGTCCATGTTCAATACATATTTCCCTGTGATATCGGATAAATCCATATTTCTGGCACCATCCATTCCGGTCTCTTCATCTGTGGTAAGAAGCACCTCCAACTGTGGATGTGACAATGTTTCATCTGCCAGCAGTGCTAAGGAATATGCAACTGCAATTCCATCGTCTGCTCCAAGGGTGGTGTCTTTCGCAGTGAGAAACTCGCCTTTTATCATAAGTTCAATGCCATCTCTCATGAAATCATGAGTGGATTCCGGTGTTTTCTCATTTACCATATCCAGGTGTCCCTGCAGAATAATGCCGGCCTCCTTCTCTCTTCCCTTGCTTGCCGGTTTCCGGATGATTACATTATTCCACTCATCCTGTGATACCTCCAGTCCATGTTCCTGTGCAAATGCCACACAGTAATCACTGACTGCTTTGGTATTTCCTGATCCCCTTGGAATCTTTGAAATCTCCTCAAAATAATGGAATACGTTTTCTGGTTTTAATCCTGTCATGTTATCTTTCTCCTGTCTGCATAATTTCTCTTGTTCTTTTATATATTATAGTAATAGAAAACCTGGATTTCAATACATAAATATGAAAAAATTAATTCTTCCGGCTTTTTTCCTTACCATATTTTTTTTCATGTTGTTTTTTTCATCGACTACTTTTTCCGGTGCCTTAAACGGATTAAATCTCTGGTTCTTTACCGTTCTTCCTTCTCTTCTGCCCTATATGATTATTTCGTCTTATATGACAGAAAGTGGCAGTTTCCGGTATTTTTCCAAATTGCTTTCTCCGTTGACCACAAAGGTTTTCGGACTATCCCCTCACTGTGGCTATGTGATTCTTCTTGGATTCCTCTGCGGCTATCCCATGGGCAGTAAACTGTCTGCTGATTTATTGAAAAAAGGGGAGATTTCTGCCACAGAAGGACAAATTCTCCTCTCTTTCTGTAATAACGTAAGCCCTGCATTTCTGGTGACCTATCTAATTGACCAGACCATCGGTCTGCCAAAATACCGAATGTTCCTCATTTTCATTATGATTGGCACACCACTTTTGGCTGGAGTTTTCATGTCACGGTATTTTCGAAACTTTTTTCAACCATCAGCCAGAAACTGTGCAGCTTTCACCATGACCGCACAAACGAAAGGAAAAAAAGAATCGGGAAAAGTCTCCTTTGACCGTTGTATCCTGGCAAGCTTTGAAAATTGCCTGAAGTTGGGAGGCTATATCATACTATTTTCCATTTTAAGCCAATGGATTCACGACTGCCTTTCCCTGTCCCCGGCAATCCAGAATCCAATCTCT
>CALWLV010000108.1 GCA_944381595.1 uncultured Roseburia sp. | reverse complement strand
GGTAATTGCCACATGTGTCCACTGACCAACCGGAAGTGCTTTCACAGGGTCTGCCACGATATCTTCACCTGCAAAACAGGAAGTGCGAAGATTTCTGGTTACAAAGAGATATGGACCTCCAGGACCTTTTCCGAGGTCGAATAAACGCTCCCATACATTTGTTCCATGATCCGGATGAACCCATGCCGAAAGAGTGATACCTGTCTGATCACTGACATCCTTTAATAGATTGGACGGAAGAGCAAAATAACTTGTGCCGCTTTTTCCTCCGGCTAATTTGACAGATTTCTTTCCATTGATGACTTCCAAAACAGGAGGATTCGTTCCCATAGGAGTGGCATCCATGCCATTTCCGGAGACGTCCTTTCCAAGATTAGAAGCATCATCAAATGTATAATGAGCTGTCAAGCTTGATTTTAAAACATTGTTCATTATTTCTGATTCTCCTTTATGTTTGCATGGTATTTTATACCATGTCATTATTTGTATTCTACTATAAAAGAATGGTTCTTGCAACCGGAAAAAACAAATGTTTGATTCATATAAACAAGGACTGCCAAAAGGCAGCCCTCCATCGGCTTAAATAATGATACAAATAACTCCGCCTTTGCTGTCATTGGTGATTTTCTGCAAAGTATCCTGCATTTTACTCTGAGTTTCTTCCGAAAGCTTTTCTATCTTGGAGCGGATGCCCTCATTGACAATCTGTTCGATGGTTTTACCGAATATATTGGTCTCCCAGATGCCATCCTTATTTTCCTTTCCGTTTGCTTTGATAAACTGAATTAAATCGGAGGCCTGTTCTTCGGATCCGACAATCGGAGAAATTTCTGTATAGATATTAGATTGGATGAAGTGGATAGAAGGGGCTGACGCCTTAATCTTAACACCAAACTTTGTTCCGTTTTTTGTGATTTCCGGTTCATCCAAAGTGATTTCATCACGAGATGGAAGGACCACACCGTAGCCTTTTTGTTTGACGGATTCCACGGCGTTACTGACTTTGGAAAATTCTTCCTTCATGCGTGACAATTCTTTGATGGTATAAATCAATTCGTATTCATTTGTAATGTCAGCTCCCGTCAGTTCACTTAATACTTTATAATAGTAGGTGTCATCGGTCTGAACAGCAAAATTTACGATACCACAGGACATATCTTTTGCAGAAATTTTGATATCGGTAATATAAGGGCAATCCAACTGAAAGGTAGAAGGAGTGAGGTTACGCATGACTCTGAGGCCGGACATTTTCTCTTTGATACAGCGGATGATGTCACCTTTCAGCGGGTGAGAACAGTCTAACATTTCCACCCATTTTGGCATATAAAAATTCAATTCCGAAATAGGGAATTCCATCAATACATTCTGCAGAATGTTATGTATATCCTCTTTTTTTAATTGTTCGCAGTTGACACACATAGTGGGAACATCATATTTTACTGATAATTCATGGGCCTGTTTTTTACATTCTTCGGAATAAGGTCTGCTGGAATTTAACAGAAGCAGGAATGGCTTTCCCAATGCCTTTAATTCTTTTATGGTCTGTTCTTCCGGAATGGCGTAATCCTGTCGGGTAAATTCCCCGAAAGAGCCGTCTCCCGTGATGACAATACCGATGGTAGAGTGATCGGAAATCACTTTTCTTGTTCCAATTTCCGCTGCTTTGGTAAATGGGATTTCGTAATCAAACCATGGGGTTTTGACCATTCGTTCCTTATCATTTTCAATATGTCCTACGGCTCCGTCTACCATATAACCAACACAATCAATGAGTCGTATTTTTACATTTGTTTCTTCGTCCAGACGGATGGAAGCAGCCTCTTTTGGAATGAATTTTGGCTCCGTGGTCATAATGGTTTTTCCATCTGAGGACTGAGGCAGTTCATCCTTTGCCCGTGCAATCTGATGTTCGTCCGTCATTGTGGGAATCACCAGTGTTTCCATAAAACGCTTAATAAAGGTGGATTTCCCACATCGAACCGGACCTACCACACCAATATAAATTTCACCGTCTGTCCGTTCTTTGATATCCTTATACAAATGAAAACGTTCCATATTCATCTTCCTTTCTTCTTACTATTAGTAAATATATGTATAAAATATAAAAACATTCGAAAAGTTATGAATTTACTTTTGTTCATTTTGACAGAAGAGGAGGAGTGTGGTATGATGGATAAAAAATTGTAAAGGGAGGGAAAGTAAGTGAAAATATATATCATCCTATTTTTGATACTTCTGATTATATTTGCGGTACAGTCCGTTCGTATAAAGAAAGCAGCAGAGGAACATTTAAAAAAGGATTTAGAAAAACGCTGGGGGAAGAGGGCGGAGCGAAAATATACACAGGGAGAGTTTGAACGTATTTCCCACTATTATAAACAGACGTTGACGGGAGATGAGGATGTGATTGACGACATCACCTGGAATGATTTATCCATGGATGATGTATTCAAAAATTTAAATCATACATATTCCTCTGTGGGGGAGGAAAGCCTTTATCGGAGACTCAGGGTGCTGAATCATGATAAAAAATCTCTGGATACATTTGGAAATATGGTCCGGGCTTTTGAACATCAGCCGGAGCAGGCAAAAAAACTTCAGCAGATTTATGCTTCCATAGGAAGAACGAAATCGATTTCATTGTATGACTTTATTATCACTGCGTCCGGATTAAAACCAAAATCCAATGGAAAACATTATCTGTCGATAGCCCTTATGGCTCTTTGCATTGCAGGTCTGTTTTTGGTTCCGGTTTATGCTGTGGTCGGGCTGCTTGTCGTATTGTGTTATAATATTTATTCTTATTATAAGGAAAAGAATGATGTGAACAATTATTTTGTCTGTTTTGAATATATTGTCCGGCTCATTCGCCATGGAGAGGAAATCAGCGGAATTTTAAAGCAAATGAATGCTCCTGTATTTCAGGATTCCGTTGACAAAATTGATCGTCTTCTGGAACAGACCAGACATAT
>CALWLV010000107.1 GCA_944381595.1 uncultured Roseburia sp. | reverse complement strand
ATTATAAAATATAAAAGGTAACATCCCTGAAAGGATAACTCATACTTTGAAAGTATTGATTTTTCAGGGATGTTACCTTTTTGATTTTTAGGAGTTAAAAATCGTTATTTACCGACAACCCCTTTTTCTTTATTACAATCCATATTGGAATGCCGGTGATGGGACTTGAACCCATACTGTGTTGCCACAAACAGATTTTGAGTCTGCCGCGTCTGCCATTCCGCCACACCGGCGCTTGTATCAGCGACTTGTATAATATACCATACTTTACAAAATATTGCAAGTACTTTTTTTATTTTTTCTTTCCTGCATGGAATATACGCATCCGCAATAATCCTGACGGTATAATTCATATTCTTTCGAAAGCTCTACAGAACGCCGATATCCATTCTTTTTCTTAAAGTCAGAGACAAGATAGGATACGCCATACTTCTCTGCCAACTCTTCCCCAATTGCATTGAGCTGTTCTGCATTTTTTAAGGGACTGATGGATAGGGTTGTGGTGAAATAATCAAAGTTTTGCTCACCGGCCAATTTTGCAGTATATTCCAGACGGAGACGATAGCAGACAAAACAGCGTTCTCCGCCCTCCGGAATATTCTCCATCCCCCTTACCTTTCCATAAAAATCCTCTGGTGTATAGTCCGTCCCCATAAAAGAAATGGGATATGTTACCGGAAGATTGGCAATTAATTTCTTCTGCTCTTCAATCCGATATGCATATTCTGTATCCGGAAAAATATTCGGGTTGTAATACAGTACGGTAATGGAGAAATAATCGGACAAATATTCCAACACATAACTGCTGCAGGGAGCACAACAGCTGTGAATCAGTAACTTTGGCACTTCTCCCCGTTTCTCAAATCCGGTAATCAGTTTTTCCATTTCCTTTTGGTAATTTCGTTTATTCATCCCTTGCTCCATTTCATAAAATACCCCACAGATTCCTTGCTGTGGGGTATTGGAAAGTTAGAAGTATTTCTTACTTCCCCATAGATTACTTTTCTTCAAATCCAGATATTCTGCATATGCACGTTCCAAAATCTGTTTTTCATTGGAAAATTTCAGTAAATGATATGCTTCTATATACTTATAATAGCCTGAATCCAGAAAGTATTCTTCTCTCTGTGGCTTACTGTAATAACTGTCCGCCATCATCAGATACCAGTGAACTTCCTTTTCTACAATGTCATCCTGCGTTGTAAAAGTGTAATGGCTTTTCCCGATGTAACTAATGGCAGATGCCTGAACACCGCTTTCTTCACGAACTTCCCGAAGAGCCGTCTCTTTATACTCTTCACCCGGTTCGACAGTCCCTTTTGGCAAAACCCATCCTTCATATTTGTTTTTTATATTCTTATAAAGAACCAGTATTTTACCTCGAAAAATCACCACACCACCGCAGCTTGTAGCTTTCGTCATGTTGCATACCTCCTGTCATAGGTGTGTCCTTAATTAAATCTAGTATACCTCATTTGACAAAACTAATCAAGAACTTTCAATATTTGGTTGGCAATTGTGACAGATGGTGCCGGGGAAGTGCCCTGTGGCATTTTTTCCGTAATCACCACAATGGTATAATTATCATCTGTTTTTTCGTTTTCTGCAAATCCCACAAACCAGGAGTGGAAGTTTCTCTCACTGTCCACTTCTGCAGATCCGGTTTTTCCATATACGGTCAGATTCTCATACTGATTCAGTCTTTGGGCTGTTCCATACTCTACCACGGAACGCATATAATCTTTTAGTTTTTCTGCCATTTCCGGCTGAAATAACTGCTTATAATTTCTGCTCTCCTCTGTCTTTACCACTTTTCCGTCTACGTTTTTGATTTCCCTGACAAATTTTGGTTTCACTGCCGTTCCGTCATTGGCAACAGCACTGACAATCATGGCCGCATGCATAGGGGACATCAAAGTCTCCCCCTGACCGAACATGGTCTGGGCCTTCATAAAATCCGTATCCTCTTTCTTCAGTGAAAATCTGCTTTGATTCGATTCCACATTAAGAGGCAGTTTTTGTCCAAATAACAGTTTTTTTGCAGCCTTTTGCATCTGCCCTGCAGATATTTGTTTTCCCAGATTGATAAAGGAACAATTACAGGAATAGGCAAAGGAATCCCTAAGGTCCACGGTTCCATGGGCAGTACTGTTATTACAGCGAATGGTCTGACCATCCACTTCCACGCTTCCGGTGCAATCATAGGAATAATCTTCTTCCGATCCACCCTGCTCTAAATATGCATATAACGTAATGATCTTAAAAATAGAACCCGGTGTGTATAATCCCTGCGTTGCGCGATTTAATAAAACAGAACTTTCGGAAGACTGAATATCTTCCCAATCTTCGGCAATGTCATTGGGATCATAACCTGGATTTGATACCATGGCAAGCACGTCTCCTGTCTTACTGTCCATTACAATGGCAGCACCGTCATAACTGCTCATGGCCTGATTTACTGTATGCTGAATTTCAGCATTCAAAGTCGTTACAATACTGTCTCCCGGATCTTTTTTTCCACTGAAATCGTTTGCAATTTTCAGAAAAGGACTGATACTGGAAGATAGCAGTTCAAAATTATAAGAAGATTCCAGTCCATACAATCCTTTATCCACACTTCCCACAATGTGACAAAATTCCTGTCCCAAAGGATAGTATCTGCTTTCATTTCCCTCATCATCCGTGACCGTGGTGGCCAGCAATTCTCCGTCGGATGAATAAATATTCCCTCTGACTACGGACTCAGACAGAAGATTCTGCAG
>CALWLV010000106.1 GCA_944381595.1 uncultured Roseburia sp. | reverse complement strand
GGATGGGATGATAATTTGAATAAAGACGCTGCAATTTTAACCGTCGATTTATTATCAGATCAAGATGCTATGAATGCCATGAAAAAGATATTGGAACTAAGCAAAGAAGATAAAAAAAACAATTTATGATATGATTGATTTCTTATATCAAAAAGAGGAGAGTTAAACCTCTCCTCTATCTCTAAAAGTTTTTATAAGTTCTAAGATATAATTGACAAGTTTTGGATTTGTTATTTTATCAATAATTTTATGTAACTCCTGTTTTTGTTCGTCCATAAATATCACATCCTTTCCATATGTCGAACCTATGTTCTTTATATAGAATAACACAACTCATGTAGAATTGCAATGGACAAAAACGTGGTAATTTGTGGAAATCAGGGAAGGACCTGGTAAAAACGCAACAACTTAGCAAACAATTTTTTGCCCTTAAAATTTTACGATAAACTGCTTCCAAAACAGGAAAGTTATTGATATAATTAAGTGTTAAAACTTTTGCAAAAGCTTTAAATAAATGCATTTTAGGAGGATACGCTATGAGAAAGAAAATGTTTTTAACTGCAACAACTGCAACAATGTTATTGTTGGCAGCTTGCGGAAGCACTGAAACCACTAGCACAAGCGAGGGAACCGCATCTATTGTGGAGACAAAAGAAACTACTACAGAAGAAGCCACTACTAAAGGAGAAACTACCGAGGAAACTGAGGAGGAAACTGAAGCTGAGAAAAAAGAAAATGAAAAAATTAACTTAGAAGTAGAAGATGGGAAGCTGGAGTATGTTTCTCACGAAATTGTTCAGGATTATGAAGGGAAGCCTACTATTTTAATTCACTTCAATTTCACAAACAATTCTGACAAGAGTACATCAGCGCAATTACTTTTCCATCCAAAAGTATTTCAAAATGGGGTGGAATGTGAGTTCGGAATTTTAATGGACGCACCTGAGGCTTACCAAAATTTAAGCAAGGAAATTCAGCCAGGAACAACATTAGAAGTTGCTTTTCCTTATGTGTTGACAGACACTACAAATCCTGTTGATGTTGAAGTAAGTTCTTTGACAGACTGGCTTGCTGACGAACAGAAACAGACGATCACTTTGCGATAACAGTTAAACAGTTATTTTACACTCACTAAGTCATTATGATGCTTCAATGATGGGGATCAAAAAACAAATGAATAAAAAAGAACAAAAGGTATTGGAGGATAAAAAATGGCATTCGGAATGAAAGATTTGATGAATTCTGCAAAAAGTACAATGGGAAGTACTTTGGCTCAAGGAGCACTCAATAATTATAGCGAAGTACCTTTGGAAAAATTACAAAAAGAATACGGCATGTATTTAATGGGCGGGGAAAAGATTATCGTTGGTTTTAAATTAGTTCGTGATGCCTTAATCTTTACCGATAAAAGAATTATTTTTACCGATAAACAAGGTGCTACAGGCGTTAAAATGCGAGTCACATCAATCAATCTGTTTTCTGTTGTAGGAGTGACAATGGAAACGGCTGGTTTCGGGTTTGATGATAGTGAATTAACCTTTACTTACATCAAATCAGCAAATTTAAAATCTATGAGCCCTGAATATGCATCGCACAAGCTTGAGTTTCCTAAAAAATTTAATGTGCAACCACTATATAAACTCTTGCAAGAACTAGCATACGAAAATTGTTGTAGAATTAACGGAATTTAAAGTTGCTAGAACAGAAAAGAGGGAAATATAAAAAAACCGCCCCTGTGCGGCAACACAGAGACGGCTTGAATATACCAGAGATGATATATTCCATCAACAAGGCATATTATATCATCTCTGCACTCGTTTTACAAGAAACAGGTGTTCTTTTTATACCAAAATTTGAAAATTTTACCATTTAGGAGATGATATTATGAGAAAAAAGAAAACAATGAGACTGCCGAATGGATACGGCACGATCAGAAAATTGAGTGGAAACAGAAGAAAACCCTATTGGGTTGGAGTGAATCCTAGGATTGTCCTGTCAGAAGATTTAAAAACATCCATGTATCAATACGACTGCCTCGGAACATATGAGACGCGCAAAGAGGCAATGGAAGCCTTGGTTGAGTACAATAAGGATCCTTATGACGTTAAGGCGTCCTCTATCACGCTTTCGGAAGTGTACCAGAAATGGTCAGAGAAAAAGTTTGAGTCAATATCTGAGTCAAATGTCCAGCAGTATAAGTCGGTTTACAAATTATGTGAGCCGATTTGGGATAAAGCCATGAAGGAATTGAGGCTTGATCAATTGCAAGCCCTAGTTGATAACAGCGGGAAAAATTACCCTATCCAGAACAAATTAAAAACGCTGCTGAATCAGTTGTATGAATATTCTATGAAGTATGAGTACGTAAGCAAGAATTATGCCAAATATGTAGATATCAGCAACGCTCCTGTGGAACGCAACGAACACGTCCCATTTACACGCAAGGAAGTTGATACCCTGTGGAAGCAAGCAAAAGATGGAAATATCTATCATTTTCTTCCTCTCATGCTTATTTATTCTGGTTTAAGAATAAATGAAATGCTTGATTTAAAGAAAGAACACGTGCATCTAACAGAACAATACGTGGATATAATAGCAAGCAAGACGCAGGCAGGTGTCCGTAAAGTTCCTATTGCAGACAAGACTCTGTATATGTGGGAAACGTGGTATAATAATACAGACTCCGAATATGTATTTTGTAACAAAGCAGGAGACAAGCTGACATATCCAAATTTTCGGGCAAGGTACTGGACGGGATATATGACAGATTTGAGAATGGATCACAAGGTTCATGATACAAGACATACCTGTATTACTTTCTTGACTCTTGCAGGTATTAATAAGACACTTGTACAAAAGATAGTTGGGCATTCTGGGAAATTAGATATTACCGATCGTGTATATACTCATTTTGAAATGGAAGAGATGTTAGAGGCGATAAATAAAATTTGATTTTTGTTATTAGTATGTTATTAGTGTGTTATTAGTTAAGGTAAAATAACAGGTTTTTACCTGATTTTATTAACGGATTAAGTTAAGAAATCCCTGAAAACGCAAGGATTTTTGACATTTTGGAATACTTGTTAACACTTTGTTCATGAGTATTAACCCTTCCTTATATAAAGGGTTTTCGATACGGTTTGTTATTAGTATGTTATTATTAGAAAAAAAGTTGTGTTATTCAAAATGATGTAATATGCCTTTAGAGAGCTTCGGCTCTCTTTTATTTTTTTGAAAAACTTTTAATTTCCTCTTGACATACCACGTTTACCGTGGTATAATAATGACATAAGATAAAGAAGGGAGAGAATAAATATGAAGTACGATTT
>CALWLV010000105.1 GCA_944381595.1 uncultured Roseburia sp. | reverse complement strand
AGCATTATAATATAGCACATATCGTTACAAAGAGAAAAACGGCTACAAGATCCGTATTTATTGGGATCATAGCCGTTTTTTCATTTCCCAACTGTCAAAGATGGGATCATACCATATTTTGAAAGTAGATTCAAATGGTTTTCTTATTCTGTCTGAAAAATCTCACTCACGGTTGCTTCATCCACAAGCTGTACCATATAGGAGTCCCCAACTGTCATATAGCAGCTTCCACTTCCGTTGCTATTACCAAAATGCAGGGTGTAACGACTCTCCTCCTCTGACTCCTCTGTCATATAGATAACAGTCACAGAATCGGAATCAATGCCATATTCCGATGAAAGCGTCTCGGAAGAACCTGCATTATAATTTGCTGCTTCTGTGGCGGAAACACCAAGAATGGTATCCACAAGTTCTGCAACTTCGGTACTATCGCAGGTTTCTTTTTCACCACCATTTCTACTTACATACCATACAACCTGAGATTCACTTTCTTCCTCTCCATCCGTGGTCTCTGTTTCCTCCACCTGGCAGCTGTAGATATCCGTATTTCCATCCCTGGTGATTTCCAATCCGGTGACATAATCCGCTGTCACTGCCGGTATCTCATCTAACACCAGCAAATCATAAAGGGCATAGGAAAAGGTATCTGTAAACTCTCCCGAAACCATATAGACAGATGTCCCATCCTCCTGTACATAATAACTCTCGGAAGCACTGTTATAGTCTCCTATGGAAAAGACATGGCTATCTCCATTTTCCTCCGTTACAGTCACTGTCAAATCAGGTGTTTCCAAACCAAAAGAAGCCATATCCACCTCGTCCTCGGAAATCTTCCGTTCTATCTGAGATTCTGCCATGGTATCTGCCATGGCAGAGGCAAGGGTCTGATTCATGGCAAAAGCAGAATCCTTTGCATACTGCCAGGTATCATCTTTTTTTGTAAGGGAGATTTCCTCCCCCTCATAGGTATATGTAATGCCTGTAATTTCGTCTGTTGAAATTCCCAGTAATCCTTCCGTATCTACTTTTTCCTCTTCTTCTGTGTCTTTCTGCATAACCAGTGAGATTCCATATCCTGCAAAGCAGAGTACGCAGATGCCGGATAAAACAAGCATATTTCTCATCCTTTTTTTCATATTCAGCCTCCTTATCTTCTTCTTCGATAAATCACAATTCCGCCAAATATCAAAAGTGCCACAGGAATTACTCCCATCAGGAGAATTTCCAGATTCAACGCGGTGCCTTCATCGATGCTTAAAGTTTCCACGTCCAGAGATTTTGCACGAATGGAGATGGTTTCTTCTCTTTCACACAGCCATTCCAGACTATTCAAAAAGAAATCATGATTTGCTCCTGATACTAGGGTGTTCAACTCGTCTGCAAGAAATGCCACAGACGGAATATATACCATTTCGGCTGTATTTTCCCCTATGGTAGAAATTGCTGCCGCAGCAAGAGAAAGCGGGCCATCGATATCACCCTCTTCTTTTTCATAGGTAGTAATACTGGTGCCATCTATTTTGGAATAGGCTTTATCTGAAGTCTGAATCAGCGGGAATACGGCTACACTATCTGAAATGTCTTCTGTTTCCTGAACGCCCTGAGCGTTGGCAAGAAGCATCTGATAATTTCCGGAAAGAGGATCTGTAATCTCATGGGATACAAATTCCGGAAGAAGATAACTCTGGTATTGATAATAGTAGTATCGATCTGCCTCAATCACGATTCCATCCACCGGTTCCATACCAAAATCACTTAATAACTTCTTTAAATTCGTCTGTTCTTCATTAATAAAATCAGTTAAGACCAGGAATTTTCCACCCTGTTCCTCGTACTGCTGAAGCATTTCAAATTCTTCATCTGAGATATCTGTTTCCGGTGCAAACAACAAAACTGCAGAGGCATCTTCCGGAACGGTTCCTTCTTTCAGGAGATTTAATTCCGTCAGTTCAATATTTTCACCGGAAATAGATGATTCAATCTGAGAAGAATAATCAGAAAGACTCTGTTCCCCATGTCCCGTCAGCTGATAGACCACCAGCAATTCCTCTGCCGTCACATAATCCAATGCCGATGTAATACAATTTTCCCCATCAAAGGAGGTACTGGTTTCATACTGATAGGTAGAATAATTTAAAGAAGTTTCTGAGACATATATTTCGGAATATGCCACATATCTTCCTCTCTTTTCCCCTGTAATCACAAGACTGTTACTTTCAATATCTTCTTCTGTATAATCCTTTGCAAAATTCGGATATAACACTGGATCTTTTAATTCAATGGTAATATTATCATTTTGAGCTGCATACCGCTGCAGAAACTCGTACAGAGACGGATCTTTTTCTGTTTCTGCAGCAAGAAGATATATGGTAACCGGTTCATCAATATTTTGGGCAATTTTGATACTCTGCTCAGAAAGAGAGTAAATATCCTCCGGTGTGGTATCATATTTTGTCTTGTCTGTTGGAAGACTGTTTACAAATAAATTAATTCCAATCACAGCAGCCAGTGCAATCACAGACATGACAATGCTGTATAATCCCATTTTAATTGTCTTGTGCTTCATTAATTCCACCTCCTCTTTTCCATAACCTGAACCGTAAAGAACAGGAATAATACTGTGACAGATAAATAATAGATGATTGCTGTTACATCGAACATTCCATTTATAAAATTCATCAGTCGTTCAAATAACGAACATTGAAGCAATAATTTCTGAAAAGCACTTTCAAATATAGATTTTTTAATCAAAAATAAAACAGTCAGAACGACTTCTCCTATTAACACAACAGACACTCCTGCCACTTTACTTTTGGTGACAGCATATACAATTATTGCAAAAATCAGTACCAACACTGCAAATGCCGCATAGGAACTGATTGCGTCAGTAGGAACGTATGAGGACAATCCAACACTGAGATAACAAATCAGTACAGCAAAAAAGCTCATAACAGCAGCTACAATCTGATTCTCTGTGAGAGAAGACAGAAATAATCCAATGGCAATCAATGCACATCCAAGAAGATAAAAGCCAAACAGACTGCTATACCCTGTAGCCATATGTACCGGTCCATACTGTTTCAAAATAAGCGGGATTACTCCAATAACACCAATAGGCACAAACAACACAACTGCCATGGCCAAAAACTTTCCAATCACAATCTGTGACATGGATAATGGAAGCGCATACAAAAGTTGATCCGTTTTTTGTTTTTTATCCTCCGCAATGGATTTCATGGTCAAAACAGGAATGGCAATTAAATAAAAAAAGCACATTTCATAGATTACATACTCGAAATACGGATATAAATTTTGCAAACAATAAATCATGGTGTACATTCCTGCCAGAAAGATAAAAAATGCTGCAAAAAAATAACCTGTCATTCCATCAAAATAGGACTTTAATTCCCTTTTAAAAATTGCAATCACAATTCCCCGCCTCCTTCTCTTTCCTGCGTTAATTCCATAAATACCTGCTCCAGAGTAGGCTTCTTAAAATACATTTCCAAAAGTGGTATCTGTCTTTCACACATCATCTTATAAATATGGTCACGCACATCTGTTCCATCTCCATAAACAATTTCTTCCGGAAATTGGATCTGTGCCTCTGTGATTCCATCCTGTTCGCAATAAGTTTTTTCACCGGAAAAATCTTCTAATATTGCTTTCATCTGTTCCTGACTCACTCTTGCAGCAAGACATAATAACCGATTACTGCAATAGGTTTTATATAATTCTTCCGGTGCGGCACATACCTTTAATTTCCCATGGGCAATAATCATAATTTTATCACAGACGGAATTGACCTCCTGCAAAATATGACTGCTCAAAATCACAGTGTGATTTTTCCCCAGTTTTCGAATCAAATCACGAATTTCCAGAATCTGCGCAGGGTCCAATCCCACCGTTGGCTCGTCTAAAATCACAACTTTAGGATTTCCAAGCAACGCCTGTGCAATTCCAACTCTCTGTTTATATCCCTTGGACAGGGTTTTAATCAATCGATTCTGCACACCTAAAAGACCTGTCTTTTTCATCACCCTTGTCAGTTCATCGGGAATATCTTTTTTACTTATTTTTTTTGCCTCAGCCACAAACTTCAGGTATTCCACCACCATCATATCCAGATACAGCGGTGGCTGTTCCGGCAAATAACCAATGCATTTCTTTGCCTCGAAAGGTTCCTCAAAAATATCATGACCCTCAATCACAACTGTTCCTTCTGTGGAAGAAAGGCAGCCGGTCATAATATTCATGGTAGTAGATTTT